>JAOFKK010000099.1 GCA_028040005.1 Rickettsiales bacterium | reverse complement strand
AAAAACAAATTCCTATATAAATTTTAAGGTAATGATTATATAATGTAAATAGCTATAAAGGATTCATTTAAAAGAAAGCTTACTTTTTAATCTTTTTAAACAAAATTTAACATCTTTTTCAATGTCAAAAAACTGATTATTCTTAATATTAGATTTGGCAAAAACGATATAATAAAATTGTGGGTTCATTAATGATTTATTATCAGCAAATATATGTCTTAACCTTCTTTTAATTTTATTACGAAAAACAGCATTACCAACCTTTTTGGTAACTACATATCCAATATATCGGATATCATCATCAATTAGCTGTTCATTCTCAATTTTTTGACAGGTGATGATAACATTTTTAGAAAAATATTTGATATCACTCTTTGAAATTTTAAGAAAATCTTCTCTTTTTTTAATGGTTTTTAATATCATAAATTGAGCATGATAGAAATGATACTAAAATTATACCAAAGTTCATCTTTGTATATATGATAGATTGTTTAAATTTTATGATGATTTTTTGCTTAAAAGGCAAATTATATATCATATATACAAAGATGAACTTTGGTATTGCACCACTTCCCCTATATTAACCAATTTGCAAATGAGTTAATATAGGGAGGGAATTTATTTGATATTAACTTTCAGAGCTTTTTTTATCCTCCTCTTTAACCTCTTCATATTCAGCATCCACAACATCGTCATTTGTTGCTTCTGCCTCACCAGAATCGGCAGCAGAAGGGTCAGAACCAGCTGCGCCAGCTGCTTCTTGTTGCTCCTTATAAATTGCTTCACCCAATTTCATAGAAGCTTGAGTTAATTCATCTGTTTTGGTTTTAATTTCTTCTAAAGAAGCATCTTCCTTAGCAATTAATTCCTTAAGATCTTTGATTTTTGCTTCAATATCAGTTTTTGTAGCATCATCAATTTTATCCTTATGCTCTTCTAGACTTTTTTCAGTAGAATAGATAAAGCTATCAGCATTATTTTTAGCTTCAATAAAGTCTTTTTTCTCTTTATCAGCTTCGCTATTAGCTTCAGCATCTTTAACCATTTTTTCCACCTCTTCATCAGAAAGACCACCAGAAGATTGAATTTTAACACTATGTTCTTTGCCAGTTGCTTTATCCTTAGCAGACACATTAACCACACCATTAGCATCAATATCAAAAGTTACCTCAATTTGCGGTACACCTCTTGGGGCAGGAGCAATACCTTCTAAGTTAAATTCACCAAGTAATTTATTATGAGCAGCTAACTCTCTTTCACCCTGAGCAACCTTAATAGTAACTGCAGTTTGATTATCAGCATAGGTTGAGAAAACCTGACTTTTATTAGTTGGAATAGTTGTGTTACGATCAATTAAACGAGTAAATACACCGCCAGCAGTTTCAATACCAAGAGATAAAGGAGTAACATCAAGAAGAAGAACATCTTTAACATCACCTTGTAAAACACCAGCTTGAGTAGCCGCACCAAGAGCAACAACTTCATCTGGATTAACGCCTTTATTTGGCTCTTTACCAAAGAAATTTTTAACAGTTTCAATAACCTTTGGCATTCTAGTCATGCCACCAACTAAAACCACCTCATCAATCTCATTAGCAGATAATTCAGCGTCTTTAAGAGCTTTTTTACAAGGCTCGATAGTTCTTGATAAAAGATCATCAACTAATTGCTCTAATTTTGCTCTGGTTAATTTAACATTTAAATGTTTAGGGCCAGAAGCATCAGCAGTAATATAAGGTAAGTTGATTTCAGTTTCTGTAGTTGAAGAAAGTTCAATTTTAGCTTTTTCAGCAGCTTCCTTAAGTCTTTGTAAAGCTGAAGGATCTTTTGATAAATCAACATCACAATCTTTTTTAAATTCTGCTTGTAAAAATTCTAAGATTCTCATATCAAAATCCTCACCACCAAGGAAAGTGTCGCCATTTGTAGCTTTTACTTCAAAAACACCATCACCAATTTCAAGGATAGAAACATCAAAAGTACCACCACCAAGATCATAAACAGCAATTGTTTGACCTTCTTTTTTATCAAGACCATAAGCAAGAGCAGCTGCAGTTGGCTCATTAATTATTCTTTTAACATCTAAGCCTGCAATTTTACCAGCATCTTTGGTTGCTTGTCTTTGAGAGTCGTTAAAATAAGCAGGAACCGTAATTACAGCTTCTGTTACCTTTTCACCAAGATATTTTTCAGCAGATTCTTTCATTTTTGTTAAAGTAATAGCCGAAATTTGACTTGGAGAGAATTTTTCACCCTTAACTTTAACCCAAGCATCGCCATTGCTGGATTTAACTATTTCATAAGGAACTAATTCTTGATCTTTCTTAGTTGTTGGATCGTCAAAACGACGACCGATTAATCTTTTGATACCAAAAATTGTATTTTCTGGATTAGTAACTGCTTGTCTTTTTGCTGGATCACCAACGATTCTTTCATCAGAATCCTTAACAAAACCAACAATTGAAGGGGTTGTTCTTTTACCTTCTAAATTTTCAATAACTTTCGCTTCACC
>JAOFKK010000098.1 GCA_028040005.1 Rickettsiales bacterium | reverse complement strand
TACATATGTCATTAAATATAGATGAATTTTCCAGTATTTTAGAGAAAAAAATCACTGATTTTAAATCATCTGCTGAGTTAAAAGAAGTTGGTGAAGTTATATCAGTTGGTGATGGTATTGCCAAAATATATGGTTTGGATAATGTTCAAATTGGTGAAATGGTTGACTTTGAGTCTGGCGTTCGAGGTATGGCTCTTAACCTAGAAAAGGACAATGTTGGTGCTGTAATTTTTGGTGATAGTGACAAAATTAAGGAGGGTGATAATGTTAAAAGAGTTGGTAAAATTGTTGAAGTTCCAGTTGGTAAAGGTCTTTTAGGTCGTGTTATTGATGCTCTTGGTAATCCCATTGATGGCAAAGGTCCTTTAAAAGATGTTACATATCAAAGAATTGAAGTTAAAGCTCCTGGTATTATTGATAGACAATCAGTTGGTGAGCCAATGCAAACAGGTATTAAAGCTGTAGATAGTTTAATTCCTATTGGTCGTGGTCAAAGAGAGCTTATTATTGGTGATAGACAAACTGGTAAAACTGCAATTATTCTTGATACATTCTTAAATCAGGCTCCAAATAATAAATCTGATGATGAATCTAAAAAATTATATTGTATTTATGTAGCAATTGGTCAAAAAAGATCAACAATTGCTAATATTGTTAAAACTTTGGAAGAATCTGGTGCAATGGAATATTCTACTATTGTTTGCGCTACTGCATCTGAAGCTGCATCAATGCAATTTTTTGCACCTTATACTGGATGTGCTGTTGGTGAATATTTCCGTGATAATGGTATGCATGCATTAATTGCTTATGATGATCTTTCTAAACATGCTGTTGCTTATCGTGAAATGTCATTACTTTTAAAAAGACCTCCAGGGCGTGAAGCTTATCCTGGTGATGTATTTTATGCACATTCTCGTTTACTTGAAAGGGCTGCAAAAATGTCTGATGCAAGAGGCGCTGGTTCATTAACTGCACTACCAGTAATTGAGACTCAGGCTGGTGATGTATCTGCTTATATTCCAACTAATGTAATTTCTATTACTGATGGTCAAATCTTTTTAGAAACTGAATTATTTTATAAGGGCGTTAAACCTGCTATTAATGTTGGTCTTTCGGTATCTAGGGTTGGTTCTGCCGCTCAAACTAAAGCTATGAAGCAAGTTTCTGGTACTATTAAATTAGATTTAGCACAATTTAGAGAATTGGAGGCTTTTGCCCAATTTGGCTCTGATCTTGATGCTACAACTCAAAAATTACTTGATAAGGGGCAAAAATTAACTGAACTTTTAAAGCAAAATCAATATAGCCCACTTCCTTTTGAAGAGCAATCTGTTTCAATTTATGTTGGTGTTAAGGATTATCTTAAGGACATTGCAACTGATGATATTACTCGTTTTGAAGGGGAATTTTTAAGGGTGATGAGAGATAAAAATCAAAAACTTCTTGATGCAATTAGAGAAGAGAAAAAAATCACTGATAAAATTGAAAAAGATCTTAAAAAAGCAATCGAGGATTTTTTGAAAAAATTTAAATAAATTTAAAGTAGGGAAGGGCGATTATGTCAAATTTAAAGATTCTTAAAAATAGAATTAAATCAGTAAAATCCACTCAAAAAATTACCAAAGCCATGAAGATGGTAGCGGCTTCTAAGCTTAGAAAGGCTAAGTTAGCAGTTGAAAATGCCCGCCCATATGGTGAAAAAATTTCTGAGATGGTAATGGATATTGCTGCTGATTTACCAAATGATGTTTTGACTGAAAATAGATCTATTTTACTTGGTGATAATCAAAATAAAACTCATCTTTTGGTTGTTTTATCGTCTGATCGTGGTCTTTGTGGTGGTCTTAATAGTAATAATGTTAAGCAAGTTAAATCTATTATTGCCAATCTTAAATCGCAAGGAAAGGAAGTTAAGATATTTTGCGTTGGTAAAAAGGCTTATGATCAATTAGTTGCAAAATATAGTGATCTTATAATTGATACTGAATTTGGTATTTTTAAAAATCACATAACTTATGATGAATCTTTAAAAATTGCTGAAAAATTAGTCAAATTATATGATGAAAATCAATTTGATATTTGTCAAATTTTTTATAGTGAATTTAAATCTGCTATTAGTCAAAAACCAACATCACAGCAATTAATACCTTCTCCTGTCCAAGTTAAAACTAAGGAAAAGCAAGATTTTAACTCTCCAATCACTTTTGAACCAAACCAAAAAGAAATTTTGGATAAATTATTACCAAAAAATCTTGCAATTCAAATCTATAATAAATTATTAGAAAATAGCGCTTCAGAGCAAGGTGCTAGAATGGCTGCTATGGAATCTGCTACTAATAATGCTGGTAAGATGATCAAGGATCTTACTTTATTTTACAATAGAAGCCGTCAAGCTAATATTACTCGTGAACTTATTGATATTATATCGGGCTCTGCTGCTGCGAATTAAGATTGGTTGTTTTTTTAAGAGTAGTTTCTTTCAGATCGCTCCAAAACTCCCCTTGTAACATAGGGGTAA
>JAOFKK010000097.1 GCA_028040005.1 Rickettsiales bacterium | reverse complement strand
TGCTAATTTATGATTAGGTTCTAAAATTTAGCGATATAATGGCCAGTATTTTTCTTTTCTTCCATTAATTTATGGATTTTTGGTATATCACCAAATGAGAAGGTTTTTATGTCTGGTCTTAAAATTCCATTAGAAAGGGCTTTAAACACTTCTAATGCTGATAGAATTAATTCTGACCTAATAGATTTATAAAGTGCCATTGTTGGTTTGGTAAAATATAATGAGCTAAAAAATAATTCATTAAGATCAAGGTCAGTAGTTATGCCGGAAGCGTCACCATGATTAACGCACATTCCCATTGGGTAAATACAAGATAATGTTTTATGTAGAATGTCTTTGCCAATACCATCATAAGCTATATTAACACCAAGTCCGTTAGTTATTTCCTCCATTTTTTGAACTAAATCATCTTTACGATAATTAATTACATGATTGCAGCCGGCAGATTTGGCAATTGGTAATTTTTCATCTAAACCTATAGTTCCAATAATTTCTTTTTGATAATGACTAATCCAATTGCATAAAAATTGTCCTACGCCACCAGCGGCACTGTGAACCAAAACTCTTTTGGCTTGTGCAATATTATAAACACGGGTAATTAAAGTATGAGCAGTTAAGCCTTTGAGTAATGATGCAGCAATTTGATCATCGGTTAAATTATCAGGAGCTGATATTAAGCAATTTTGATTAATAACTCTTTTTTCAGCATATCCGCCAAATCCTCCTGTGGCGTAACACACCCTTTCCCCAATTTCAAAATCCTTGACATCATTACCAATTTGCTCAATTATTCCAACACCTTCTAATCCAAGAATGATAGGAAATTTATCAATTTTATAATCCCCCCTTCTTAGGCTGACATCAAAAAAATTAATACCAATTGCTGTATGTTTAATTAAAACCTCTTTCGCTCTTGGGTCAGGAACTTCAATATTTTCTAATTTTAAATTAGAGACGGGACCAGGCTTGTGTAAAATATATGCTTTCATAATTATAATTCTATTCCATGTTCATTAGGGGTGATGTGATTTAGCTGATCTAAAATTACTTTTAAAGATGCAACATCCATTTTTTTAATAGCATCCAAGCCGCCATTATGTAAAATTTCTTTGGCAATTGAGGAGCTGCCGTCACTTTCAGCCAGTAATGATACAGCAACTGATTGGATATATAATTCTTCCAATCTTAAATGTTCATTGATATTTTTAGGCTCTTCTTTTTTTTCTTTGGTTACTTCTTTTTCTCTTTCTTGGTTATTTGAGTCATCTGAGCCAGAAGAATCGGAAGATGAAGTTTGTTTAATCATTGAAATTAATCCAGATTCTTTACTATTTATGATTTTATTTTCTTGGATTTTAATATCTGCCATTTTATCAAAAATATCATTTTGAGTATGGGATTGACGAATAATATGCATTAATTCTTTAATTGCATTTGCCTCCTCACTGTTTTTTTTAAGATTAATTCTCATCCCATAATGTAGGTAGAACTTACCTTTTTTACTGATTTGGGGTTTGGCTTTTTTAACATTTTTGGATTTTTTTTCAAAATTTCTTCTCCAATAATCTGGGGGTAAATCATTAACTATATCATTGAAATTATTTTCAAAATCTTGATATAATTCTCCTTCATCATTTTTGTCATTGGCTGCCTCTTGTATATGTTCCTCTTTTTTGATATAGTTTTGGTCAGAATCAGAATTGTCATTAGGTTTTTTAACCTGATTATGCTTATGTAATATGTTATTAATTACTTCTTTTATATCCATATGATAAATTTGATTTGATTATCATATTTAATTTTCTATTATTAAATAATATATTGCAATTTTTATTCTAAAATATGCTAAAAAAAAGAATAATACCATGTTTAGATGTTAGCCAGGGCAGGGTAGTTAAGGGTATTAATTTTGAAGATCTAATTGATGCTGGTGATCCAATTGCGCAGGCAAAATTTTATTTTGAAGAAGGTGCGGATGAATTATGTTTTTTAGATATTAACGCTTCTCATGAGAATCGTGATACTATGTATGATATGGTTCAAAAAGTGGCAGAGGTATGTTTTATTCCATTTACTGTTGGAGGTGGTGTAAAAAAGGTTGAAGATGTTCGTAATTTATTATTATCTGGCGCTGATAAGGTCACCATTAATTCTGCGGCAGTAAAAAATCCTGATTTAGTCAAGCAAGCAAGTCAAAAATTTGGTAATCAATGTATTGTAGTTGCAATTGATGCTAAAAAAAATGGTTCAAAATATGAAATTTTTGTTAATGGTGGTCGTGTGCCAACTGGCATTGATGCATTGCAATGGGCCAGTAAGATGCAAGATTTTGGTGCGGGAGAAATTTTATTAACTTCAATGGATCGTGATGGTACAAAGGCTGGATATGATTTGGAATTGGTTAATTTAATTGCTTCTAATTTAAATATTCCTGTTATTGCTTCTGGTGGCGTTGGTAATTTGGAACATTTGGTGCAAGGCGTAAATGCTGGGGCTGATGCTATTTTGGCTGCTTCTATTTTTCATTTTAAGCAATATTCAATTAAGGAGGCAAAAAATTATTTAAATCAAA
>JAOFKK010000096.1 GCA_028040005.1 Rickettsiales bacterium | reverse complement strand
AAAGACAATTGCTTTATTAGCACGATCTAAAACTGCTGAAAGATAATATTCCTTATCAATATTTGATCCAGCTTCAACATAAAGTCTTTTAACTTCCTTGCCTTCAGGACCAGTTTGATGGGTAACAAGAACCTTGCCTAGCATTTCTTCAGATTCTTTTTTAACATCTTCAACTGTTTTAACAACTTTAACACCACCAGCTTTACCACGACCACCAGCATGAATTTGTGCTTTTACAACAAAAACTTCATTACCGTTATTTTTTAAAGTTTGAGCAGCAGTGCCGGCCTCATCAGGAGTAAAAGCCGCATAACCTTCTGGTACAATAGCACCATATTTTGCCAATAATTGCTTGGCTTGATATTCATGTATATTCATTTGATATATATATTTTTTAAAAAAACTCTGCGATTTAACTACAGTATGTCAAGAGTCTTAAGATATTATAAATATTTTTTAATTCAAGGCTTTATTTTGTCAAAAAATATTATATTATCAAGGTTTGGTTAACTATGCTTTTTAAATCAAACAAACCTCAATTACTTAAAGATGCCCTCTAGAAAATACAAAGCAGAAACAAAATTACGGGCAATAGCAGAAGGAGAATCTTCCCATGAACAGCCAAAAATACCTAAAAATCCTCCGCACCCAGGATATATCACAGATCCTAACGACCATGAAAAAGATATTGCAGAAGAAGCTATTTCACCATCTAGTTTAACTTATACTCAATTTGAAGAAGAATATATTGAGCCCTTCAATAAAATTCACGCCATGATTGAGGCGTTAAGCGAAATTCAAAAATTGAAAATTACAGAACCAGACTATTCTGAAGATACTCTCATTCGTAATGCAAGATATGGATTCATAAATAATTTTATATTGGGACTTCAAGAATGTAAAAAACAACGTGAAGAAAGGGAGGATTTATCTAAGATTGCGATTGAAGATGAAGGTAATTTTGTAAACATTACTCCAGACCCAAAGCTAACTATAGATCAATGTAATAAAACTATAAAATCAATTAAAAAAATAGTAGAAGAAAGTGGTATTAATCGAACATTATTAACAGAAATAAGAACAGAGATATTATCATCTATGGATATCGCTATTAATAATGACGCTGATTTGAGTAGAATTAAATTATCAAATACTGTCAAATATTACCTCTCTGAATATCAAGAACAAAAAAAACTTCCAAAAGAATCTGTAAAAAGGAGATCTTCATGCCCTAGCATCTGCTGCTCCAAAGCTAATGTTACATCGCCTACCAGAATTTCACAACAAGCTAGATAATCTGTAAAAAACTAAAATTATATTTAATTATTCCTAACAATTTGTCTATAAATTTGATCAAATAAGGCCCCAGCATCAAAATGTTCCTTTTGCGCCTTTTCCCAACCACCAAGCTGCTTAATTGTATATAGTTTTATTCGTGGAAATTTATCACGATATTTATTAAGAATTTTTTTATTTACTGGTCGATAGTGATTTTTGACAAAAATTTCTGCAGCCTCATCACTATAAAGATATTGTAAATATTGCGTAGCTACCTCTCTATTACCCTTTTTATCAACTCTTTTATCAATAATAGCAATAGGAGAATCAACCAAAATACTTGATGACGGATATATTATATCAAATTTATCTGCACCTAATTTTTCAATCGCTAAATAAGCTTCACTTTCAGGAGAAATTACAATATCACCAATATCTCTTGCAACAAAGGTAGTGGTTGCAGCTCTTGATGTGACATCTAGAATTGGCACATTAGTAAATATTTTTTTTATAAAATCTTTAACTTTTTCTTCATTTTTATATTTTGTTTTAGCATAGCTATAAATTGCCATATAATTCCATCTAGCGCCACCAGAACTTTTAGGATTTGGTGTAATTACCTTAATATCTTCTTGGATTAAATCATCCCAATCTTTAATATTTTTAGGATTACCTTTTCTAACCAAAAAAACTACTGTTGATAGATATGCCGAACTATTATTTGGAAATTCCTTTTGCCAATCTTTATCAATAGAGCCCTGCTTTTTCGCAATAGCATTAATATCATAATTTAAGGCAAGCGTTACAACATCAGCTTTCAAACCATCAATTACACTCCTTGCTTGCTTTCCTGAGCCGCCAAATGAACCATATATTTTAATTTCTTCACCTGTTTTATTAAGCCAATATTCTTTAAATAATTTATTATAATCACGATATAGCTCGCGAGTTGTATCAAATGATACATTAAAAACAGTATTCTTATCCTTAATAGCATGAGCCAAATTGGATATAGAAAAAATTAACAATATTAAAAAAAATCTTATAAACATATTTTAAAAAATTATCCTAAATCTACTCAATCTAAGAAATAAATAATACCAAAAAAATAAGGCCAGTCCTACAAAAACATAAAAGACGCTTTTACAAACAAATTTTAGGCATTTTGTTTTTTTACAACTGCAGTGTAGCTTAAATCTACATAAGGGCGTAAATAAATCAAAATAACGCAAAATTTGGAAGTAAAAGTAGTCTCATACCATTTCCCACCTTTAAAGCAATTTTTGCTGTAGGAAAATTTAAGTAA
>JAOFKK010000095.1 GCA_028040005.1 Rickettsiales bacterium | reverse complement strand
TCATAAATGTTAATAAAGGCCATTAAACTATCAATTAAATGATAATTATTGGCATTCTTACCTGTAATTTCTAAAAAAAGATTAATTTTAGCTGGTGATTTGGCGGTTATTTTCATAACTTGTAAATATGCTTTTCTAGAAAATTAAAGATTTGACAAAAACTAAAAAATCAATAATATAGTATCTTTTTTAATAATAATATAAATATTATGCCAACTGGGTCAAGATCAACGAGACAAGAAAGAGGAGAGAGGCGCGCAAGGCGTGCAAGAGAAGAAAGAGAAGAAAGAGAGGCTGAAATAGTATTGAATGTATTAAGAGATGTGCGTAACATAGGAGGACCAATTTCTCTTCTTTTATTTATAGCTTCTGTTTATGTAAACATGTTTGAGACGGCAGAACGTCAGAGTCAAATTCACAACAATACTTCTGATCAATCAAACACATCCAATAATAATATTTTTCTTAATATAATTGATGGGGAGAATCTTGCTAGAACACTTCTTTTGATGAATACTGCAATTTTTATGATATCTAGTTGCTTTAGGTTAGTTACGAGAAGTAGAAATAGAGGGGGTGAGCAAGAAGAATCAATTCCACTAGCTCAAGAAAGATCAATTCCACAAAATACAGTTATAGATCCTGATGCTCAACCGGTAAGAGAAGAGCCGCGCATATCGTTACAAATGGAATTTTGAAATATATCAATGAGTAATTGTTTGAATTATTAAATGCTAGCCTATATATTTTTTACTTAACTTAAATTAAATTTTTACTGATGTTTAGAAATATTGCAATTATTGCCCATGTAGATCATGGCAAAACTACCCTAATTGATGAAATGCTTGGTCAAAGTGGTACTTTCCATGAAAATAAGCAGGTGGAAGAAAGAGTCATGGACAGTAATGAGCTGGAAAAAGAAAGAGGAATTACAATTTTAGCCAAATGTACAGCAATTAATTGGAAAAATGACAAGATTAACATTATTGACACACCAGGTCACGCCGATTTTGGTGGCGAGGTTGAAAGAATTTTAAATATGGCTGATTCTGCTGTATTATTAGTTGATGCTGCAGAAGGTCCAATGCCACAAACCAAATTTGTACTTTCTAAAGCTTTAAATCTTGGTTTAAAACCAATGGTTATTATCAATAAAATTGATCGCTCCGATGCTCGTCCTGATGAGGTTTTGGATGAAATTTTTGACTTATTTGTATCACTAGATGCTAATGAAGATCAATTAGATTTTCCTGTTTTATATGCAGCATGTCGTGATGGTTGGTGTGCCAAAGATCTTGAAAATGATCCAAGAGAAAATTTAAACCCACTTTTTGATTTAATTTTAGAACATGTTAAGCCACCAAAATTTGATGAATCTGCCCCATTTTCAATGCTTGCAACTTTGATTGAATCAAACCCATTCTTTGGTCGAACTTTAACTGGTAGAGTTTATAGCGGTATTGCTAAAACTGGCTCTAATATTAAAGCAATTGATCTTGATGGTAAAGTGATTGATCAGGGTAGAATCACTAAATTACAAATTTTTAGAGGCGTTGATCCAATAGTAGTTGAAGAGGCTAAAGCTGGCGATATTGTTAAAATTTCTGGCCTTGATAAGGCTTCAGTTTCGGATACTTTTTGTGATCCTGCGGTTAGCAAGCCAATTGAATCAACCAAAATTGATCCGCCAACAATGGCAATTTCTATCTTAGTTAACTCTTCACCACTTGCTGGAATGGAGGGTGAAAAAGTTACTTCTCGTATGATTCGTGATCGTTTATTTAGCGAGGCTGAGTCTAATGTAGCAATTACTGTTAAAGAAAGCCCAGCAAATGATGGTTTTGAAGTTGGTGGTCGTGGTGAATTGCAATTAGGTGTCTTAATTGAAAATATGCGTCGTGAAGGTTTTGAATTGGCCGTTTCTAGACCAAGAGTTTTATTTAAGGAGGATGAAAATGGCAATAAATTAGAACCAATTGAAGAATTAGTGGTTGATGTTGATGATGAATTTTCTGGTTCTGTGGTTGAAAAAGTAGCATCTAGAAAGGGTGAAATGGTCGATATGAAGCCTTCTGGCGGTGGTAAAACTCGTATTACTTTTAAGGTTCCATCTCGTGGCTTAATTGGATATCAAGGTGAGTTTTTAACTGATACTAAGGGTACTGGTATTATGAATCGTCTTTTTGATTCTTATCAACCTTATAAGGGTGAATTAGCATTTAAGAGAAATGGCTCATTAATTTCTAATGATTCTGGTGCTGCAACTGGATATTCTATCTTTAATCTTCAAGATCGCGGTATCATGTTTATTGGTGCAGGAGATAAGGTTTATACTGGTATGATTATTGGCCAAAATGCCAAACATAATGATTTAGAAGTCAATATTATTAAAGGTAAACAATTAACTAATGTTAGGGCTAGTGGCACGGATGAAGCAATTAGACTTACTCCACCTAAAAAACTAACTTTAGAAGATATGATTACCTATATTAATGATGATGAGTTGGTAGAAGTTACTCCAAAATCACTAAGATTAAGAAAATTATATCTTAGCAGTAATGAGAGAAAAAGAATGGGTAAAAAATAAAAAGATTTTT
>JAOFKK010000094.1 GCA_028040005.1 Rickettsiales bacterium | reverse complement strand
GGGCTTTAAATGAAGAAAGTGCAATATTTGATACCTTCTGATAGATGTTAATATCTGTAATTTTTCTTAAGGTTTCACTATCCTCACTTTTTATTTTTTTGCTTAAGATTCTTAAATCATCTTTTAGTGGGGCAATGATTTCTATTGGAGCAACAAGCATTGTGTCGGCATTAATAATTGATACCGTAAATTCTCTTCCAGGCAAATATTCTTCTACTAAAATTGGCTCTTGGTAAATATCATATAACTCTTTAATTTTTGCCTGAAATCCAGCAAAATTAATTACAAATGAATTGTTATCTATGCCATCACTATTTGCAGAGTTATTCGGCTTTATAAATAATGGGAAAGGGATTGGAATATCTTCAGAAGATTTATATTGATCGGGAATTGCCGTAAAAAATTCTGCTGTCTCAATTCCATGTGATAAGATTTGTAGCTTAGAAGATGTCTTGTTAACATCATATTTAAGAACTTCTTTGCTAGATCCTGTATAATTAATATTATTTGATTCAAAATATTCTGATAGCCAGATTGTTTTTCCATAGCTATCGATCATGATTTTATTCGTTAGAAGTACGAGGTCTGGATTTCTATTTATTACTTCATTTAAATCAAATTCATCGTTGCATATAGTCATCCTAATATTTGGATGGAGATCTAATAGAAATTTATGAACATTTTTACATGTTTTAAGTGACCCAAAAGCAGTATTCTTTAGGGATTCATCGCTGATAATTATTATTTCAATTTTTTGCATTAATTATATTTTCGTTTAAGTTAAAACTTTAGCAGAATTGAATGATCAATTCGTCAGCATTCGCCTTAAACTAGAATACAATTAATGTGAGCATAAGCTTGTAGACAGGGTTAAAGTATAGCCAAATTAAGATAATAAATTAATCTACTATATTAATATCTATTGCAGATAATTTGCCCTTATTTTTCTCAGTTTTATAAGAGATTTTTTGATTTTCTTCTAAATCAGAGATGCCCTGTTTTTCTATTTCACTTACATGAACGAAGACATCTTTGCTTCCATCATCTGGTTCAACAAATCCATAACCTTTAGTGCGATTAAACCATTTTACTTTTCCTGTTTGAGTTTCCATAATTTTAATTATTAGAGTTATTATTAAAGCAACCTTACCAAAAGAATGCCTTACCTAGTATAAAAATTAATTTACAGGACAACTCTATAAAATTAAAAATAACAGAAATTTAAAAGACCATATGTGAAGATGGTTTCCGTACCTATAACTATATCAAGAAAGTCTTGCTAAACAACGATCTAACTGAAGCTTTCTAATTCTAGTGATGTTTTCTGGTATTAGCAACCTAATAGGCGAAGTATTTAAAAAGAATAATTTACCTCAACTAAAATCCCAAAACCTCCTCCTGCTCTTCCCATAAATCAGGAATCTGCTTTGCAATAATATCCTGCAATCTCAAAGTTCTTGGCTGAGTGCCAGTTAAGATTTTCTTGATAATTTTTGGTGAAATAAAATTTAGATTAAAAACCTTGCTGACATAAGAAGTTCCAACCTTTTCCTTTCTGGCAATATCTGCCAAAGACTCAAATTTACCTTCCTCCATTTCCATCTTCCATTTATAGGCTTTGCTGATGGTTTTAATTAATTTATCATCAAAATAAGTTTTTTGATCTTCTGGTTTCACATTTTTTGGCATCATTAGCATTGCTGCTCCGCCCCTTTTCTTGATTGCTATTGGCACAAAAATATCAATAGTATCTTCGCTTATGGTTTGAGTAATTTCTTGCATATTTAACCTGTTAATTCAGTTGATAATGAGTGAAGCCCCTCCTTATAAATTTTGATATTTAGACCCTCTGGCTTGATATCAATATTTTTAACAAGGAGGTTCATAATTCTTACCTGCTCAACTGGGAATAGTTCATCCCAAATTTTATCAATGGATTTGAAAGAATTGATGATTTTATTTTCTGTCAGATCGTCTGATTTTGAGTTGATGGTGTGAATTACGAATTCTGGCTTTTTGAGCAGATTTAAAACTTGGTCAGTTACCAATTCTTCAGTTTCATTTGCTGGAACTCTGCCAACTGTGCAGCTATCATTACTTCCTTTATGTTTTGAGGCACAAATATAATAACGATATCTCTTTCCCTGTTTTTTGGTGTAGGTAGGCGTCATTTTTGATCCGCATATTCCGCAATTCATGATTCCTTTGAGAAGTGGTGCTGTGGTTATTCTTGAAGTTGGCAATTGAATCTTACCCTCATTGCTACCAAGAAGATCTCTACTTTTTTGCCAAATCTCTTCATCAATAATTGGCTTATGCAATCCGTCGTAGAGCTTATCCTTATGCTTTACCTTACCGATATAAAGATGATTATTGAGCATTCTTCTGACGGAGCTCTTATTAAATCTTTTACCCTTATGAAGTTTACCACTAGCCGCTATCCAAGTTTTAGTAGTAAAGCCAAGATTATTTAATTCTCTGGCGGTTTCAGTAATTGAGGAGGTTTCAACAAAATTCTGAAATAATATCCTGACAATTTTTGCTTCTTTTTCATTTATGAGGAGTTTTCTATCTTTAACATCATATCCCATCGGGAT
>JAOFKK010000093.1 GCA_028040005.1 Rickettsiales bacterium | reverse complement strand
ATGATCTTCAATTAATTTGGCCATCCTAAATATGTCATCAAAATCCCTTGTTACGTTAGATGCAATATAATTAATAATATTATAATCGATCTTTAATTGTCTTTGGGAAAAATATTTTGTTAAGAGAATTTTAATTAAGTCATCATCAGGATTTTCAATTTCTAATTGATGAATATTCTTAATCCTTGATTTTAAATCTTCTAGCCCCCAATTAAGATCAAGTAGTTTTTTTGAACTTGATAAAAGTAAAAATGCCTTTTTCTCTTTGACAATGTTGATTAGATGAAATAAAAACTCTTCATTAGAAGATTGACATAAATTATCTAAATAATAAAAGCTATCTGGATTAATATAATTATTTAATTCCGATATCAATATATTGGAAACATCTAGAGCATTGAATTGTGATTTCCATAAATTTAAAAAAGATGTTTTTCCGGAATGTTTAGCTCCAATTAGACATATAATATTTGGTAATATATTGTTTTTGAGACGATATTGATCAAGAAATTGAAAAATTTTTAGATTTGACTGGCAAATTATTAATTCATCATCAATCTCTTGGTTATTAATGTCAAAATTAAAAGATAATTGCGTCATTAATCATAGCTATTGATTAATTCCTCAATATCAGAAATATTTTGCACAGATTTAGAATTAATATTTTTACAAGTTCTAGAAGTAAGGCCTGATAATACTTTGCCAGATCCAATTTCGATTATGTTTTCAATATTATTTTGTTCCATTAGTAATATGGCCTCTCTCCATCTGACTTGTCCTGTAATTTGTTCTATTAGGGAATTTTTAATATTATCGACATCGTAAACAAAATCAGCAGAAATATTATTAATAAATTTAATTTTTGGCTCTTTAAATTCTATATCGGATAAAATTTGCCTCATATCATTTTTTGCATCTGCCATTAATTCTGAGTGAAAAGCTCCGCCAACTGGAAGTTTAATTGCTTTTCTGATGCCGTTTTCCTTGGCAAGGGTAATAGCTTGATTGATGGCATCAGAAGAGCCACTAATGATAATTTGACCAATAGAATTATCATTGGCAATCTGACAAATACCAGAATCATTAGCAACTTGATTAACGATATTTAATATTTGATCATATTGGGCATTTAAAATTGCAGCCATGGCGCCCTCTGTTTTATTGGCGCATCTTGCCATTGCAGACCCTCTAACTTGTAATAATTTTGCAGCATCTTCAATTGATATAGAATTTGCTGCCGCAAGAGCTGAATATTCACCCAAAGAGTGACCAGCAACTATAGAGGATAGATCAGATATTTTTTTACCAAAGTCTTTTTCAATAATTTTGACGATAGCCAAAGATACAGCCATTAAGGCTGGTTGAGTATTTTCGGTTTTAAGTAGCTCTTCATTTGGACCATTAAAAATTATATCAGATAATTTAACTTTTAAAATTTCGTCAATAATTTGAAAAACCTCTTTAGCAGAATTAAAATTATCATATAATTCTTTTCCCATTCCTGCTATTTGAGAGCCTTGTCCAGGAAAAACAAAGGCTGTATTATTTTGTATCATTTTTTTTAATATTTAAATATTTATATATTTCTTCAGGCCTATATCTAAATTCTTTATGTAATTTATTTATAATTTCTTTTTGAATTTCTAGTAATGTTTTGTGACTACCATCATGGTGAAATAAATTAATGAATTTATAGTCTATGGTGCTATTTGATATTGTGGGTGACTTATTATTAGAGATGGTTGGAAAATGATGAATATCTAAATATTCATCATCACATAAAATAACAGCTTTTAAAATGGTGTTTCGTAATTGTTTAATGTTGCGTTTCCAATTATTATTAACCAATAGCTCTAGAGCTTTATCTGTAAATCCTTTAATTGTTTTATTTTCATTGACGCTAAAAGTATTGCAGAAATTATTTGCTAATAATTTTATATCACCTTCTCCCCTTTGTTTTAAGG
Organism: Rickettsiales bacterium; assembly: GCA_028040005.1. GTDB lineage: Bacteria > Pseudomonadota > Alphaproteobacteria > Rickettsiales > UBA1997 > CAJQHK01. The sequence goes on along the minus strand of JAOFKK010000093.1, from coordinate 719 downwards.
ACGGCATATCAATTGGAAAAGTATTTAATTTTTCAAATAAGTCGGCATTATTTGATTTATCCTTTGATATTTGTTCTAAAGTTTGGGATGTTGAGGCGATTATGCGGGTATCTGAGGTGTATAAATCGATGGAGTTATATATTTCAATTTCACCATATTGAATAAAATTTAATAATTTTGTCTGAACCTTATGTGATAAATGTTCAATATTTTCAATATATAATGTACCCTTATTGGCAATTCTTATTTTGCCATGTATTTTTTTTTCATTGCCATCGCGATCCTTGCCATTATATCCAAATAAGACCTTATTGGCATTTTCATCGGCCATATCTTTGCAATCTAGATTGGAGAAGGGATATTTAAACCGAATAGAAGAATCATGTATTATTTTTGCTATTAATTCCCTGCCAGACCCATCCTCTCCAGTTATGAATACCGGGATCATAGAATTTATAGCTTTTTTAACTAGCAAAATTACCTGCTCCATAATTGGCGATACTGATACAATATCGGAAATGGAAACGGAGGTTCCTACTCTAAGATTAGTATCTGAAATTTGATATTTTAAATTCTTTTTCTTAATGGCATTTAAGATAGAATTAGATAATTTGGTAAAAATTTCTTTATCACCTTTAATTATGAAGTCGTAAGCGCCAAGAGCTATAGTTTTAATGGCTAGCGATTTATCTGTACTTCCGGTTATTATTATAATTTGA
>JAOFKK010000092.1 GCA_028040005.1 Rickettsiales bacterium | reverse complement strand
TTTCATCTTCAATTATTTTTTTCCATTGATAGGCTTTGGCAAAAGCTTTTAGCAATTTATCATCGAAGTTTTTTGATTGGCTTTGGCCTTGTGGCAAAATTAACATTGCTGCACCGCCTCTTTTTCTTATTTGTAGTGGCACAAATATTTGGATGATATTTTTATCAATTTGCTTTCTTTCTATTTCCATTTTTTATCCATTAATTTCGTTATTAAGTGAATTTAAACCCTGCTTGTAAATATTGATATTCATGCCGTCAGGATTGATGGTGATATCTCTAACCAGAAGATTGATGATTCTTGCTTGCTCTGGTGGAAATAATTCATCCCAAACCTTATTGATTGATTTGAATGAATTAATTATCTCATTATCAGGAATCTGCTCATTTTTGTTTTTGATGGCACTGGAAATAATCTCTGGTTTTTGCAGGATATTTAAAACTTGATTGGTTACCAATTCTTCAGTTTCACTTGCTGGAATTCTGCCAACTTGGCATTGCTCATTATTTCCCTTAAATTTTGCCTGACAAATGTAATAGCGATATTTTTTGCCTTGTTTTGAGGTGTAGGTTGGTGTCATTTTATTGCCACAAATTCCACAATTCATAACTCCTTTTAAAAGTGGAGCTTGACTGATTCTGCTATTTGGGGCTTGAACTTTAGGGGTTTTATTACTCAGTAAATCTTGGGCTTTTTGCCAAGTTTCTTCATCAATTATAGCCTTATGTAAACCATCATAAATTTTGCCCTTATGGTTGATTTTGCCAAAATATAATTCATTGGTTAAAATTCTTCTGACATTGCTTTTGTTGAATCTCTGCCCCTTATGAAGAGTGCCAGAGCTAGCAATCCAAGTTTTTGTTTTAAATCCCAAGCCATTTAGCTGCCTAAAAGTATCAGTAACCGAAGTCGTTTCAATAAAGGTTTGAAACAATATGCGGATAATTTGAGCTTCTTTCTCATTAATAACTAATCTGCGCTCTTTTAGATCATAGCCAATTGGAATATAGCCACCCATCCACATTCCTTTTTTGCATGAAGCATCAAATTTATCCCTTATTCTCTCACCCGTTAATTCTCTTTCATATTGAGCAAAGCTAAGCAGAACATTCAGCATTAATCGCCCCATTGAGTTGGCAGTATTAAAACTTTGTGTCACAGCCACAAAACTAACATTATATTCATCTAAAATTTTGATAATTTCAGAAAAATCAGCAAGAGATCTGGTTAGTCTGTCAATTTTATAAACAACAATGCAGTCAATTTTTCCCGCCTTGATATCATTAAATAATCTTTTTAATGCTGGTCGCTCTAATGTTCCTCCAGAATATCCACCATCATCATACATAGTAGGATCAAGAACCCAGCCCTCATGAGCTTGACTGGCTATATAATTTTCTGCTGAAAGTCTTTGAGCATCAAGGGAGTTAAATTCTTGCTCCAGACCTTCCTCACTAGATTTTCTAGTGTAAATAGCGCATCTAATTTTTGGTTTATTGCTCAAATTATTATCAATCATTTTTCTATTCTCATTTTATTTTAAAAAATTTAAGACCATTCCATTTAGTTCCGGTGATTATTTTGGCGATTGCTGATAGGCTCTTGAATTTTTGACCGCCGTAAGAAAACCCATCTTTTAAAACTTCAACTTCATGGGTAATATCTCCCCATTTTTTGCATATCTTAGTGCCAGCTAATAATTTGCTTGGCACGACTTTCTTTTCATGGGTTTTATCATCTGCGATTGTTAGGAGTTTATTTTTGACATCATCACTAACTCCTCCAAATGCCAGCTCTTGCAGACGATAAGAAATTCTTGGTCGAAGATAATCTCGGCTTACATGGGTTTTTAGAGGTTTTGGCATTATATCATTATAAATGACCTTTAAATCCTCTAAAGATTTGCTCTCTAAATCAATTATTTGCCTTATTACTGACTTACTCATAATGTCGCTCGGTTCAGGTTATTATTGACACCATGAACGCTTCGAAGAGAGTTAGAATCAAGTTGTTTCTGCTCTATTTTTGGAGATTTTTTATTGTGGAGACGGAAAATGGCAGTTGCTAGAATTTTGCCAATTTCTGATAGGTTTGGATGCTGGGTATTTTTTAGCTCTGTCTCGCTATTTTGAAGATAATTTTGTATTGTCATTTGCTGTCATATTCATTTTCTAAAATTCTATTATTAGAATATGAAATGATGCCAGAAGCACAATGACACTTGATTACCTAAACTTACTCATGTTTACTAAATGAAAAAAAGATGACAAAATATGAATATTTTTATTACTTCATTTGATTCAAAAGAAGCAGCTTCTCATTTAGATGATTTGAGGCTCAATAAGATGATTCTTGAAACTGCGCAGCTTCTTTCTTCTGCGTATCGTCATTTATTTGGCGATGATGGTTTTCTTTATAAGGATACTCACTTTAATCACCCTTGCGCAATTTGGGCTAGAAAGGGAATAGATAATTATTCTTGGCTGGTGCAATATTTTGATGATCTGGCAAAGGAGAAAATTAGAAGAGATAAAGAAATAAAAAAGAAATCAGAAATAAAACCTCATAAATCATGGCGAGATTTATTTGAGCTTTTTAGCTCCAAAAAGACCAACAATTACAAAAATAAAATATCGTCAGATTTCTTTGATTTTAATTGTACTGATTTTAAGGAAGAAAAAGATGTGCGCATTGCTTATCAAAAACAGATCGTCAAAAAATGGGAAAGTGATTTAAGGCCAC
>JAOFKK010000091.1 GCA_028040005.1 Rickettsiales bacterium | reverse complement strand
AAGTAGCTAGTTTTGTGTTTCCACAAAATGCCAAAAGAGAGGATGGTTATTGCAATTATCTGTCAAATTTAGATAAAATTGGGAATCTTACAAAACTGGAATTTTTTAACAAAAAAGAACCTGATCTTTTTCTAAGCTCTATCGGCTGTAATTAACCAAAAAAAACATCAATAATTTGCATCATTGAGTTGACTGTAAACTCTTACCAAGCTATAATATAGAAGGCTTTAGAGCTTATTTATTAACTTGAAATAAAACAAAAATGCAAAATATAGAAATTGAAAAAGCAGAATTAAAAAACGGAGATTTTAGAAGAGTAATTTCTGTTGGAATTGACTACCATGTTGTAATCAGCCCAGATCATTGGAAATTAGTTGATATTTTGGAAGAACAAGAGTCAGTAAAATTTAAAGATGAGCAAGGTGAAACTTGGGATACTGATTTTGATGGTGAGAATTTAACATTTTTCAATGTTAATGATAAAGATTGGGTTAGCGTTAAAAAAGGAAAGGCTTAATTAAAAGCCTTTCTATTTATCACACCTGATTTCCCACTCCTGATTATAATCATCAATCTGCCTTAAGGTATTATCCGACAACAAAGTTTCATTTTCTTCTTTGGTAATCATTATTGGATTTGCCCATAAACAAAAATTATCCAGTTGTGTACCGGCGCATCCTACGCTTAACAGTAGCAATATCATCAGAACTACGCTTTTTGCGTCTCTTTTTAGTTTTAATAGCATCTTTAACATTCGCTTTTAATTGTTTAACTTTTTCGCTATTCTTTCCCTTGAAATAGCCAAATATAAATGAAGTGATCACGCCACCAAACAAGATGGCCAATTTAATAAATATTCCTGTTAGCATTTATCCTTTCCTTTTATTCCTTTTTCAAAAACTCCAATTCCAAGCAGTCCACCACCAGAAATTAAAAACATATTAATAATCCCAAGTGCAGTAGTTGCATCTGCTGCTCCCTTATAAAGCGAGTAAGCAAATAAAATCACTGAAAATGAAATTCCGATACTTAGTAAAATTGATCCCCAGAGCCTCTTTGATGATTTATTACCTTTGGAATCTTGTAAAAAATTATTTTTCATGATTTTATTTTTGATTGATTAACTGGTTATTTGCAGACTAAATTTATCTGGTAGGGTTTTGTTTTTCTTAAGACGATTTAAAGTTGGCTTTGAAGTTAGAACCGCTAATTCATCAGCAATAAATCCCCATCTTTTTCCAAAGATTACACAGCCCCTCGTGTCTTTTTCTCTATTGCCATAGTGAATTTCTACAGCATCCCTTTCTGGTACATTAAGGATTTTCCAATATTGGAATCTACCTGTGTCATCGACTTGCACTTCGTAAATTCCTTCGGGAATACAAGAAACGCCTTGCTCGTTATCAAGCCAAGGGTTTTCTAAGGTTTTGCAGATTTCTTCTTCATGCTCATTTAGCAGAGTTCCGAGGGTTGCTTCGCCATTTCTATATTTTCTTTTTAAGATAAAGTTTTCCATTTTTGATTAATTTTCTATTTTGTTATGAATGATAAGAATCCGGCAGTAATTAGGGTCATGATTCCAATTACTAGCCACCTGATAAAGACCTTAAAGCTGTGCCTCTTTGCCATTTTGAAGGCACTTAACAACTCCCTTAAGTCTCTAATGTCTAAATGAGCGTGTTCATCATCTAGCCCAAGTTCGCTAAGAGCTAATCTTGCGCCCTGCTTTGAGGCTTTGCTCATTAGCCTTTCAAATTCGCACTCGGAAATAATGAAATTTCCTGCTTTTGATTTTTTGATTTGTGGTTTTAATTCTTTGTCTGTCATTTTAATATTTTGTTTTATAGCTTAAGTAGTGCTGTGATTTGGGTGGTATATCCTGAATCGCTAATATTGTGAGTTGCGTTATTGATGATCCATGTTTGGTCTTGCAGATATTTAACATCTGGAATGGTGATTTTGCTTTCAGCACTTAGGGTTGGATTGCCAGCAGCAGAAATACTTAATTTTTTAATTCCTCTTTGAAATTCTGCTAATTTTGCCTTGGCTACTTGATCGGCTCGATCTTGTGTAGCAAACACATACCTTGCCCCGTAAGTTGGCTCTTCATTTCCATGAGAGACTGTTTTTTCTTTTCCATCTGATAGGTCGTGCCATTTAACTCTGACTCTACCAAATTTACCTCGCTCACTAATGCTTAGATTCCAATTAGTAATTTCAGATTCAAAGATTTCTGCTTCTGGCAACTCAACTCCTGAGATAGAAGTTCCTGTGCCTTTTTTAATGAATATAAGCTTGTCATCTATGAATTTGATAAAAGCATCATGATCTCTAGCTAACCTACTTAAAAACGAAATATCGCTCTCATCAGTTTGGTCAATGTGCTTTATAAATATTTGATCAAATTCTTTATCAATTACCGCTTCAAATTCATGGTCTTTAGCAATAAACTCAATTATTCCAATTAAGCTATTCTTGTTCCATGATTTGCTTTTAGGTGATCTAATTTTGCTATTTAGATTCTTAATCTTGGTGTTGGTTGCTTTGGCAGTAACCCTCATCTTTAATGGAGGCGACATTAATTCAATTGTGTCAACTATATAGCTGCCCATCAAATTTAACTCTTTGCCTTCATAGCCAATTGAGATTTCAAGATTTGCACCTGTTGCTGGTATTTCTAAAATACTATCTCGATTATCGAGTAATATTTCTGCTTTATCAGAGACAAGGCCAGTTTCATCGGTGATATTTAATGAAATTAATCTC
>JAOFKK010000090.1 GCA_028040005.1 Rickettsiales bacterium | reverse complement strand
CAAGCTGCTTTAATTAGAAAATCAATTGCGCAAAGGTCTCATATTTATTATCCTACATATTAATACCGCTTCCTAACTTTAAAGTAATTTTTTTTAAAGATAGGAAGTGGCATAAGATCTAAAATCCAAAACATTTCTTAAAGAATATCCATCACCTCATCTCCTCTGCCTACAGATACTGCTTGCGGAGCTGTTGAAGGGATGACCCCCCCACTCCCTCCTTCTGTTATAGCGGGCAAAGACCCTAAATCAACTACATAACCACCCTCTCTTGCTCTTAAATCATTTCTTATAAGATTCATAATATTTTCTGCCCTAGCCTGATTATTAGAAGAATTATCAAGAATGATGCCATCAATATAACGCTTAATATTTTCTAATGAAGGGTCTAGAGAGCAAACTTCTGTGATAAGATTTATAATATTACCTTTTACACTATCAGTTAAATTATATTGGGAAGAAATGATGTTAATAAAATCTATATTATCATTTATTTCCTCAGTTAACCGACCTTGGGAAGCAATATTTTCGATATGCCTTAATATATCATCTTCTGGCAAAGAATTATCCATTTCATCGTGAGACGAACAATTATATTGTAACGTCGCTACCACAACTACAGATAAAAATAAAATTCCTGCTACATTTTTAGCAGTTTGGTTTCCTTGAGAAACTCGTTCAAGCCTATCAAACATAACATATAGACCCCCAAAGGAGGATAATAAAGTCACTAATCGATCATTATTAAAAAAAGAATCTTGAGGCATTATCAATATTATTTATGTTTAAGAAAATATATAGCTTTTAACAAAAATCAACCATTAAATAGTTGACATTTATTTTCAAATTAGCTTTAATTTTTAATTCATTAAAAAATTAAGAGAATTTTCAATGCCTAAATTAAAAACAAATAGTAGCGCTAAAAAAAGATTTAAAGTAACAAAATCTGGTAAAATTAAAGCAAAACACTCTTTTACTAGCCATAACTTTGGCAATAAAAACCGTAAAAGAAAAAGATTAAACTCAGATTCTACAATAATTAGTGAATCTAATACTGCAAATATTTTAAGGCATAAATTACCATATAGTAACTAAAAATCACAAGATAAAATGAGTAGAGTAAAAAGAGGTGTAACCAAAAGAGCAAGACATAAAAAAATCTTAAAATTAGCAAAAGGCTATAGAGGTAGAGCAAAAAATTGCTACAGAATTGCAATTCAAAAAGTCGAAAAAGCCTTACAATATGCTTATCGCGACAGAAGAAACAAAAAAAGAGACTTCAGAAAATTATGGATTCAAAGAATCAATGCCGGCACTAGACAATATGGCATGATCTATTCTCAATTTGTTAATGGTCTTAAATTAGCTAATATTGAAATTGATAGAAAAATCCTTTCTGATTTAGCGGTAAAAAATCCCGATACATTTGAAAAAATTGTAACTAAGGCAAAATCTGCATTAGGAAAATAAAACATCAATGGATATTATACCTTTTGACAAAAGAGATGGTTATATTTGGCAAAATGGTATAATTATCCCCTGGCAAGATGCTAAAACCCATATATTAAATCATGGTTTACATTACGCCTCCTGTGTTTTTGAGGGGGAGAGAATATATGATAAACAAATCTTTAAATGCACAGAGCATAGTGCAAGACTTCACAAATCAGCCGAAATATTAGGCTTTAACATTCCATATTCTATCGAAGAATTAAACAAAGCTAAAAAAGAAATTGCAGCCAAACAAAATATTATTGATGGCTATATGCGCGCTTTTGCTTGGAGAGGTTCTGAAAAAATGGCCATTTCTGCACAAAATAACACCATTCATGTAGCAATTGCTTGCTGGCCTTGGCCACCCTATTATTCTGACGAAGCTCGTAAAAAAGGTCTTAAATTAAAATTTGCCAAATATCGCCGTCCCGATCCAGCAACCGCACCTACCTCTGCCAAGGCTGCCGGTCTTTATATGATTTGCACTATTAGTAAACATGAGGCTGAGGCTGAAGGTTATAATGATGCCTTAATGCTTGATTATCGCGGTTATTTATCCGAAGCCACTGGCGCTAATCTATTTTTGGTTATGAAAAATGGTGAATTACACACCCCAACTCCAGATTGCTTTTTAAACGGCATTACTAGACAGACTATTATCACTATTGCCAAAGAAAATGGTATTAAAGTAGTTGAAAGACATATTTTGCCAGAAGAATTATCCAAGGCTGATGATGCCTTTTTAACTGGTAGCGCTGCTGAGATTACTAGAATTGGATCTGTTGATGATAAATATTATTATCCCAAAATTAGTGATATGACTTTGGATCTAATGACAAAATATAAAAATCTAGTTTATAATAAGTGAAAGAATCAGCAAAATTATACCAAAATTTAGAAATTCGCAATATTGATCATAACAATATTGGCATTTTTACCACTAAAAATATCAAAAAAGGAGAAATTATCGAATTAGCACCCTTTATTATTGATCAATATAAACCACCCACTTTTAATAAAAATGCCATATTTAGACCTAATAATAATTGGCTTATAATGCTTGGTTATGGCAGTATTTATCGTATTTTCTATAAGGATTTTAATGCTGACATGATTATCCCTGACCATATTGAAGATATTAAAAAATTTATTACCATTAAAGCTAATAAAAATATTGCCAAAGATGAAGAAATTATATTAGATGCTAAATATTTTGGATTAGATATTAAGGATATTAGTAAATATTACCAAAATATCTATCTTGATCAATCAACAATATCAGGCAGAGGGGTTTTTGCAGGCAAAGATTTTAAAGAAAGTGAGATTATTGAAATAGTATATTTTTTAG
>JAOFKK010000009.1 GCA_028040005.1 Rickettsiales bacterium | reverse complement strand
AAAATTATTATTTGCCTTGGATAGATTAAATAATAACTACTATATTTAGTCTAAAAGAATAAATATAGTAGTCAAGACAATTTTATATTTACAAACTATGATTTATAGTTATCATGTTAGGCTAGCAAGATCAGCCTTAAACCTTACTCAAAGTGAATTGGCAGAAAAATCAGGAGTTTCAGCTCCAACAATTAAAACCATTGAACAATCAGAACCTTATAAAGAGCTTAAAAATAGCAGAGTTATTATTATGGCGCTTGAAAGATTTTTTACTGATAGTGGATTAATTTTTATTGATGAGGAAGAATTTATTGGAGTAAAAATTGGTAAAAAAATTATTAAGGAAATGAAATAATGCCATTTTCCACCTTTAATGCAAATGAATTAATTCTTGGAAATATTTCTATGAATTATTTTAGAAATTCTATTGGTCTCATCCAATATATTGCGCGGATAATTCTCTAAAATAGTAATTGAATTATCCAATCTTTTAGCATAATTATTTTTAAATAAATTTTGATGAAATTTGAGGTGTTTTTTAGAGCAAAATGACTCTTCTGCATAAATATAAATTGCTTTATTAAGGCTGGAAATTTCTGAACACATAGAGATAGAATCGCCAGTTGCAATAATATAATCAGCATCTTCTAAAATAGCCAAATATGGATTAGGAGTTTTATTATATCTAAAAATTTGATAATTGCAATTAAGGTTATTTTCAAATTCTGGTATTATAAATTTATCTGTTCTTCTACTATCTAAAATCAATAAATTTGCACCCATATTATTTGCAATATTATTGCAAATTTCTCTTAAATTTTGAGCATTATTATGGGTAAATTTTTTCTTTTTAGAAGATCCTCCAATAAGAAGAGCTATTTTTGGTTTTGTAATATTATTTAATATATTATCAAATTTTTTTTTCTCTAATTTTAATTTATTATGATTAATTTTAGTTAATGAACCAAAACTTCTAATGATATTTTTATATGGGTGATTTTTATCATGATGCGGTAAGATAACAGCATCAAATTGATTAAAATTTAAATTTGGATTCATGATCTGAATCAAAAAACTATTTTTATGGTATTTTTTTAAAAAAATAGCAATTCTTGCCAATTTACGACCAGTAGCAATAATAATATCCGGGGATTTGGCAGATATTAATGCTTTTTTTAAATCGGAGTTGATTCCAGCTAAATAACTTAATGTTAAAAAATTGGGTAAATTAGCAATTTTATTGTAAGATATTTGCTTTATTTGATAATTTTGTGAAAGGCTTTGAGCCAAACCGATAGTCTGAGAATTATTCCCAGCACGATCATCAGTTAAGGCCCAAATTATCATTTATATAATGTCTTGCTTGGTCTTTTTCCAATCAGCGTCAAAAATTTCCAACCCCTTGTCGGTTAATGGGTGAGAAACTAATTGCTTAAATACTTTACCTGGAATAGTTGCAACATCAGCGCCAATTTTTGCAGATTCAGTTAAGTGAATGGGATTGCGAATCGATGCAGCAAGAATTTCAGTCTCAAATTCAGGATAATTATCATAAATTGCTCTAATATCAGCAATTAAATCTAGACCATTATGAGATATATCATCTAATCTACCAAGAAAAGGAGAAATATAACTAGCACCAGCTTTGGCAGCTAATATTGCCTGAGCAGAAGAAAAGCAAAGAGTAACATTAGTTGCAATCCCTTCATTAGAGAAATATTTACAAGCTTTTAACCCCTCCATTGTTAATGGTAATTTAATGCAAATATTATCAGCAATTTTTGCTAATTTTAACCCTTCTTGTATCATATTTTTTGAATCTGTGGCAACAACTTCAGCGCTTACCGGACCTTCAACTATTTTAGTAATTTCTTGTAAAATTTCAAAAAAGTTACCATTTTCTTTGGCAATTAATGATGGATTTGTTGTTACACCATCAACTAAACCAGAGCTTGATAATTCCTTAATTTCCTCTATATTTGCTGTATCTATAAAAAATTGCATGTTATATTATATTTATGATTAGAAAATTTACTTATATATTGTCATTTTTGATTATGTTTGTCAATGATCTATCTTTTGCTAAAGAAGTAAAGATAATTGCCAAAATTGATAATCACATAATCACCAATATCGATCTTGAAAATCGTTACAATATTAGCCTATTTTTATCCAAAATAAAAATAAAATCTCAATCTCAAAAACAGATTATTTTAGACAAAATATTACAGCAAATAATTAATGAAAAATTACAATTATTAGATCTTAATAAAAATAACATATCGATTAATTCCAAACAAATAGAGCAAAGAGTTGATCAAATGATTATTAATAATAATTTTGATCCAGAAAGGCTCAAAAATGACATGATAAATAATAATATTTCTTATCAAGAATATAGGGATCAGCTAAAAATAAAAATTTTATTTAATGATTTTATAAAGGAAAATATCGTACCAAAAATTATAGTTAGTGATACGGCCATTAATGAAATTCTTGAAATTAATAATATTAAAAAAACCATTAAATCATTTAAAATTGCTGAAATTTATATCGCAAAAAGTGACAATTCATCACAAATTGCAGAAACTTTATTTTCGGAATTGCAATCTGGAGCTGATTTTTTAAAATTATCTAGAGAATTTTCTGATTTATATGATTATATATCAATGGATGAAGAATTTTGGATTAAAGAAGGTGAATTACATCAAAAATTATATGATGAAATTTCTAATTTATCACTAAATCAAATTTCCAATCCGATTGAATTAGATGGCTCTTATTATATTTTTAAAATAATTGATAATAAAGAAATACCAAATATTGATATTAATAATTTAGATGAAATTGAAGATATGATTTTTAGGAGAGAATTTGCCATAAAAATTAAATCCTACATTTCGCAATTAAGAAAAAACAGTAATATACTTATAAAAATTGGAAATAAAAGATTTTAAAAAAAATAAATTATTTAATAGAAGGGTCTTAATATTAGGAATTTTTAAATTCTTTTTATTTGGCATGGTGATTGCGCGTTTGGCTTATTTGCAATTATTTAAAAATAAAGAATATTCCATTAGATCAGATAAAAATAGAATCAAATTAGTTATCCACCCTGCGCCAAGGGGTGATATTTATGATCGTAATAATGTTTCTTTAACCAAAAATAATAAAAATTATAAATTATTATTATATCCTAGAAATAAAGTTAGAACCAATAAGTTAATTACAAAAATCATAGATATTCTAAAGCTTGATCAAAGACAGATTGATAATATTTTATATAAAATTAAAAAAAACAAATCATATCTTGGCGCAATATCATTAATGGAAAATATTAAATGGGACGATTTATCACGCCTCGAAGTCAATAAATATAAATTACAAGATACAGCAATTGAGGTTGGAATTAGTAGAAATTACACCTTTCCATTCCAAAATTCTCATATTACCGGATATGTATCGCTACCCACTAAATCTGAATCTATCAATCAGAATGAACAAGTCTATAAACATCCTGACTTTAGAACTGGAAAAAGTGGTATAGAGAAAAAATTTGATAAAAATTTACGCGGTCAATATGGGGTAAGATATGTTGAAATTAACGCCTATAGTATTCCGATTCAAACATTATCTCATACCAAAAGCTCTAAGGGGCAAGATGTTCATTTAACAATTGATAATGAATTACAGCAAAAATCTTACGACCTGTTAAAAGATAAAAAAGCCTCTCTGGTCTTAATGGATGTTCATAATGGCGAAATATTATCATATATATCTACACCATCTTTTGATCCTAATTTATTTTCTTCAGGAATAATTAATGAAGAATGGCAATCATTAATCAATGACCCTAACAAGCCCTTAAATAACCGCCCTATCACTGCACTCTACCCTCCAGCATCCACTTTTAAATTAATGACGGCGATTGCTGCTATTGAAGAAGGTTTTAACCCTAAAGAAAGAGTAAAATGCAATGGATCTTTTAAAGTGGGCAATAGGGTTTTTAAGTGCTGGAAAGAAGGAGGTCATGGAAAATTAGACCTAGATGATGCTATTAAGCATTCTTGCAATGTTTATTTTTATAAAATTGCTCAAGAAATAGGTTTTGATAAAATTGCCAAAATTTCTTATAAATTTGGCTATGAAGATGATTTTAACTTAAATATTGGATCTTCTCTAAGGGGCAATATACCAACCCCAGAATGGAAAATGAGAAGATTTGGTAAAAAATGGGTAGGAGGAGATGATATTAACGCAGGAATTGGACAGGGATTTGTTTTAGCTAATCCAATGCAAATAGCATTAGCAACTGCCAGAATTGCCAATAATGGTAAAAAAATAATACCAACTATTGTTCAAGATAAAAATATTATTCTATCTAATTTACAATTACCAAAATTTGCCACTGCCAATAAGGAAAATCTAGAATTTTTACAAAAATCCATGTCAAAAGTTGTCAATGAAAAAGGAGGTACGGCATATTATCGAAGGATAAAAGATAAAAACTTCCAAATGGCTGGAAAAACAGGAACTTCTCAAGTTGTATCAAATGTTAAGGATGGTGACGAAAATAGCAAAAAAGATCATGCAATCTTTACTGCTTTTGCCCCGATTCATAAACCAAAATTTGCTATATCGGTTGTAATTGAAAATATTGGATTTGGCTCAACATATGCCGCACCAGTTGCAAGAGATATATTGCTAGCAGCTCAGAAAAAATATATTAAATAAAGGTTATTCTATTTTTCTGATTATCTTATTTAAAATAGAGGTAGAAAAATTATCAATTTGAATGAAAAAATGATCAATCTTCTTATTTAAAATATTATAAAATATCACAGCAGGAATTGCGACAGCAAGACCCATTGCAGTTGCAAATAAAGCCTCAGCAATACCAGGAGCAACTATTGCTAAACTAGTATTACCAGAATCAGCAATATTTTGGAAACTATTCATAATACCCCAAACAGTTCCAAATAAGCCAATAAAAGGAGCGTTTGAACCAATTATTGCCAATATATTTGTTCCCGATTCTAATTTTTCAATAATGTTATTTTCAACTATTTTAATAGCCCCTTTAATACGATTTTTAATTGAACTAAGTGTTGCAATCGGAGGTTCTAAATCTTTAGATTTGCTTAATTGCCACTCTTTAATACCAGCAATAATAATTCGAGATAATGGGTTTTTATTGTTACCTTGAGCCAGGGTTAATATATCATTAAGAGAATTTTTTGATTCAAATAATAATATAAATTTCCACATTAGTATTTTTAGAATAGCAAATCTAATTAATTTATAAAAAATAATTGTCCAAGATATTAAAGACATAATTAATAATAATGCCATTACAGCCTTTACTACTATATCAGCCTGTAAGATTAATTCAATAATTTGAGATTTATTACCTAGTGTCATTTTTTATACATTTTATTTTGTCCCAACATTTATCAGGCCCACAATCACATGATTTAGTAATTATTTGAGCGCAAAAAACACCCTTTTTTATACCACAATTATCAGCACAGCTATTTCTAAAATCCTTCATTTTACCACCTGTTTTTTGACAAGATTCAGATTCTTGCCCATCAACTGATTCCGATAAATCACTAAAAAAATCTAAAAAGCTAGATTTTTGATCAGTAATTATGTTTTCTACGTTATCCTCAGATTCTACCTCTTGTATTTTTGGTTTTTGACCATGATATATTTTATATTTTTTTGATTTAAGGGTTTTATCTAAAATACATTTATTACCTTGCCAACATTTATCTACACCACAATCACAACCATATTCTAATAATCTATAGCATGGTGTATTTTTATCGATAATTTTAGCGCATTTATCAAAACAATTATGGTTAAAAACCCTCCATAAGCCATCTGATGCAGTGCAAAGAGCTTTATTGGAATCGCTAGCAAAAACTTCAAAGCTTAAGAAAATTGATATATAAAATATAAATTTCCTTAATCGCATTAGATATTATTTTGAATAGATTCGATTATCTTGTCACCCATTTGCGTAGTTGATAATGTTGCCTCTCCTATTTTAGAGATATCTTTGGTTCTAAAGCCAGAATTTAATACATCCTTAATAGCATTGTCAATTAAATCAGCCTCTTTTTGGTAATCAAAAGAATAGCGTAGCATCATAGATAGGCTAGAAATTGTAGCAATCGGATTGGCAATATTTTGACCCGCAATATCGGGTGCTGAACCATGAACCGGCTCATAAAGAGCATATTGTTTATTATCACCTCTTTTTTCACCCAAAGATGCTGAAGGCAGCATTCCAAGTGAACCGGTGAGCATAGAAGCAGTATCAGAAATAATATCGCCAAACATATTTGTTGTAACAATTACATCAAATTGTTTTGGATAACGAACTAATTGCATTGAAGCATTATCAACATACATATGAGATAACTCAATATCAGAATAATTTTTTGCTGTATCAGTAACTTGATTACGCCACATTTCAGTTGATTCTAAAACATTAGCCTTATCAATTGAACAAAGTTTTTTATTTCTTTTTTGAGCTAAATCCAGAGCAACTTTAGCAATTCTATCAACTTCTTTAGAATTATATTTTAGAGTATTAAATCCTGTTTTTGTTCCATCCTCTTCATCAATTACGCCCCTTGGTTCACCAAAATATATACCTCCAGTTAATTCACGCACAATCATAATATCTAATCCAGATACAATATCAGATTTTAAAGATGAACTATCAATTAATGCATCAAAAACAATTGCTGGTCTTAAATTTGCAAATAATTGCAATTCTTTCCTAATGCCAAGCAAACCTCTTTCTGGCCTTACATCATAAGGTAGCTCTTCCCATTTTGGACCACCAACAGCGCCAAGTAAAATAGCATCTGATTTTTTAGCTTTTTTTAGAGTTTCATCAGGAAAGGGAGTTCCTTCCTTATCATAAGCTACACCACCCAAAAGAGCATAATCAATATCAAATTTTTTATCAGTATTTTCTGATAAAAAATCTAAAATTCTTTTAGCCTGAGATACAACTTCTGGACCAATTCCATCGCCTTCTATAAGTAATATATTTTTATTTGTCATATGTTATTTTAAATATTGAGTAAATTCCTGCACTAAATCTTGATATAATTCCTTCTTAAAATCAATTACCAAATCTGGAATTTGAGATATATTTTTTTGCCATTTCCATTCTGAAAATTCTGGCTTATATTGTTCAAGATTAATAATATTATCATTACCAAAAAATTGTACCATATACCATCTTTGTTTTTGCCCAATATATCTACCTTTCCAAACTCGTTCAATCAATTCAATTGGAACATTATAATAAAAATAATCTTTAGAAATATTTAAGATTTTAACATATTCTTTATTAATTCCAGTTTCTTCCTCTAATTCACGATACATGGCATTTTCTTCTGATTCACCGGCGTCAATACCACCTTGAGGAAATTGCCAATAAGCATCCATCAAGCTAGATATTCTTTTAGCAAGAAAGAGCTCTTTTTTTTGATTTACGACAATTATTCCAACACATGGGCGATAAAGATGATCTATATTTTGATCCATTTTATAATTTCTTTAGCAATATTTTTTTTACTATCTTTACTGATTTTAGCTATTATTTTATTTTTATCAACTATTGCAATTTCATTTTGATTAGAGCCAAAAATATCACCATTTTGAATATCATTTGCAATTATTAAATCACAATTCTTGCGCTTAGCTTTATTAATAGCATTTTCTATCAAATCATTACTTTCAGCAGCAAAGCCAATAACAATTTTAGGTCTATTTTGGTGATTAGCAATATTTTGCAATATGTCGATATTTAATTCTAATTCAATATTATTGATATTTTGATGTTTTTTAATTTTAATTTGTGAATAATTTTTGGGCTTAAAATCACAAATTGCAGCAGCAGAAATATAAATATCAGTATTTTTTATATTATTTTCAACCGCTTGTAGCATTTGATCTGTATTTCTTGTTCTAATAATGTTTTTACCGGGTAAATTAATTTTTTCAGTTATATTTGAAGCAATTAAAATCACATCACCTCCCATTTGATACATAATCTCGGCAATAGCAATTCCTTGCTTACCCGATGAATAATTACCAATAAATCTTACAGGATCAATTGCCTCATAAGTTGCTCCAGCAGTTATTATAATTTTTTTACCATGAAATTTATTTTTATTATCAAAAAAATCTTCTATATTATCAAAAATATCAGTAATTTGCGCCATCTTGCCAGATCCATATTCACCACATGCAAGAATATCTTTTTGCGGCTCAATAATAGATATATTATTATTAGTTAATTTATTAAGATTATCTTGATTGATGTTATTCTCCCACATTTGTACATTCATAGCGGGCGCTAAGAATATCTTTTTATTAGAAGCCAAAATAACAGCCGAAGCCAAATCATCAGCAATGCCATTAGCCATTTTGGCAATAAAATTAGCCGAAGCAGGAGCAATTAATATAAGGTCATTATTACGAGAAAGATTAATATGATCCATGGAATCCTTATCATCGGGATTAAATAAATCACTCTTTATTTCATCACCTAAAATTGAGGAAACTAATAATGGTGTAATAAATTTTTCAGCTTCTTTGGTTAAAATTACCTCAATTTTATAGTTATTTTTTCTAAATAAACGAATTAATTCTAATGATTTATAGCAAGCAATTGATGCAGTAATAATCAGAAGAATTTTTTGAGACATGATATTACTTGATTACTTTTGGTACGGTAAAATAATTATATTTATCATGAGTGGCATTACTCATAACTTGATCTATATCTTCATGAGATTCAATGTTATCATCAAATAATGTCATATTTTTATCGTGAACATTATTCAAAATATCAACATTTTTTGTGTCTAATTCAGATAATTGACCAATCCAATCAATTATCCTACCTAATTGTTGTGATAATTGCTCTTTATCTTCATTAGAAGTTTGAATCTTAGATAATTTTGTGATTTTATCAATATTAATATTTGTCATTATTATATTAAGTTTATTTTAAGCCACCAAAAATTGAGATCCAAATTCCAGATTTCTGATCAATATATTCTTCCCTATAGCAATACCAAAAACCATATTTCCACGCTTTACCATAGGTGGGAGAATTAGCTAATTTCCAACCATCTTGTTTGTTAGATTCATAAAACATTTTATAAAATGTATTTGATCCTGTTGCAGCTCCGGTTTCACAACCATGATCCCAACCTAATTTAAAATCTGGATCAGCATCTTTTAAATCTTCTTCAAAATGACTAGTTGTTCTGGCATATCTAAAATAATCAGCTCCGTGCTTTTGAGCGCATGAAGCAATTATAAACAAAAATAATATTAATGATATCCTTATGATAATATTCATTGCCTTAAAGTTATATTTAGCAACATTTTATAGCGATTATCATTAAAACTATTATAAATAAAACCCCTTAACTATTTTATACATCCAAATTAACCACATCCAAAGCATTTTGTTGGATAAAATCCTTTCTTGGCTCAACAACATTACCCATTAACATAGAAAAAGTCTCGTCAACTGCGTCAAATTCATCAATTTTTACCTGCAATAAGGTTCTATTTTCTGGATCTAAAGTTGTTTCCCATAATTGCTCAGCATTCATTTCACCAAGACCTTTAAATCTTTGAATAGATAGTCCTTTTTTACCAATTTCATTAATAATATTCATTAATTGTCCAGGCGTATGAGCGGTAAATTTATCTTCTTTTTTAATTAAAATAACTTCAGATTCAAACTCTTCTAAAATTTCATTTTTAATTTTATTAAGAGCTATTGCCTCCGCCATATCAAGAATTGTTTTATCAATGATAATAGAATTTTTAATACCTCTAACCTCAGAAATTAGAGTGATATTTTCAGCAATTTTATAATCCCACTTAATATCATCACTATTTTTATCTAACTTAGAAACAATCTGATTGGCAATTTTTTCAGCCAAAGCGCTATTTTCAAGCCAAGCATTATCAAAAGCGCCATTAATTGCTGCAATTTGGACTATATTTTCAGGTAAAATACGAGAAACGCGATTGCAAAGATTGTTAAATTGATTAATCTTAGTAACAAATGCCTTTAAATCTGCACCAGCAATATCTCCGGCCTTAGTCTGTAAAACACTATCTAAAATAGCGTTATTAATAAGATATTCTTGCATCGAATCTTCATTCTTAAGATAAACCTCACTACTACCCTTTTTAACCTTATAAAGAGGGGGTTGTGCTATATATAAAAATCCTTTTTCAATTAATTTTGGCATATAGCGAAAAAAGAAAGTTAAAAGCAAAGTTCTGATATGAGAGCCATCAACATCGGCATCGGCCATAATTACAATTTTATGATATCTGATTTTTTCCTCATCAAATTCATTACCAATACCTGCGCCAAGAGCGGTAATGACAGTACCAACCTCCTGAGAAGATAAAACCTTATCAAATCTTGATCTTTCAACATTAAGAATTTTACCTCTAATCGGCAATATTGCTTGAAATTCACGATTACGACCACCCTTAGCAGAACCGCCAGCTGAATTACCCTCAACGATGAATATTTCACTTAATTCTGGATTTTTCTCCTGACAATCAGCTAATTTGCCTGGTAAGTTACTAACTTCTAAAGCAGATTTCCTTCTTGTTAATTCTCTTGCCTTACGAGCTGCATCCCTTGCTTTTGCAGTTTCAAGACTTTTACTAATAATATTTTTTACATCAGCAGGATGCTCTTCAAACCATTCGGAAAGCTTTTCAGATACAACCGACTCAACACACCCCCTAACTTCACTAGAAACTAACTTATCTTTAGTTTGAGAAGAAAATTTTGGATCAGGAACCTTAACCGACAAAACACAAGTAATACCCTCTCTAATATCTTCTCCTGACAGAGTTAATTTTTCTTTTTTAAAAAGGCTATTACTAGAAATATAACCATTAACAACTCTGGTAAGACCAGCTTTCATACCAGCTAAATGCGTCCCGCCATCTCTTTGTCTGATATTATTGGTAAAGCAAAGGATATTTTCACTGTAGCTTTCATTCCAAGACATTGAAATTTCTACACTAATACCGCTATCATCTGACCCAACAACATTAATTGGTGCGTTAATTTGATTTTTATTACGATCAAGATATTTTACATAAGCTTCTACACCACCCTTATAAAATAACTCAACTGTTTTAGGTTCGTCGCTTCTAACATCTTTTAAGTTAATTTTAACTCCAGAATTTAAAAATGATAATTCACGAAGACGATGTTCTAAAGTAGCAAAGCTAAATTCGGTTGTACTAAAAGTTGTGTTTGAAGGTAAAAAGGTAACTTCTGTACCTTTCTTGCCATTAGCATTGCCAATTTCCCTTAATGGAGCAATAGCTTCACCATGATTAAATTCAATAAAATATTCTTTACCATCTTTCCAAATTCTTAATTTTAACCAGTCAGAAAGAGCATTAACCACTGAAACACCAACACCATGCAAACCGCCAGAAATTTTATAAGAATTTTGATCAAATTTACCACCAGCATGTAGCCTAGTCATAATAACTTCTGCAGCAGAAACACCCTCCTCCTTATGAATATCAATTGGAACACCACGACCATTATCCCTAACAGTTACTGAATTATCTGGATTAATTAGAACTTCAACATTATCGCAATGACCAGCAAGCGACTCATCAATTGAGTTATCTAAAACCTCATAGACCATATGATGTAAACCACTACCATCATCTGTATCACCAATATACATGCCAGGCCTTTTTCTTACTGCTTCCAAGCCTTTTAATACTTTAATGGAACTTGCGGTATATTCTTGATTATTTGACATATTTGATTTAGTATTTTCTTAAGGAACTAAATATTCTCAAAGCTCCTAGTAGTTTGAATATTAAATTCTAACAAATCAATTATGCAATAATCAATATATTTATGCAACAGCAATTAAAAAAAGAAGATATTATTAATAAAATTGCCAAACTAAATTGGTCACTAATATCTTTAATATTTTTATTATCTGTAATTGGTCTAGCAATGCTATATTCTGCCGCCGGAGGTAATTACAAAACTTGGATGTTAAGACAATTTATTTATTTTATTGTTTTTTTTCCTGTAATGATTGCTATCGCTATTATTGATATTAATTTTTGGTTCCGCCATGTGCATAAATTTTACTTTATTGGTATTGCACTATTATTATTTGTTTATTTTAAAGGACATTACGCTATGGGAGCCACAAGGTGGTTTAGACTTGGCTTCATCACAATTCAGCCCTCAGAAATTATGAAAGTCTTTCTCGTATTATCGCTAGCTAAATATTTTCATAATATTGAGGCTGAAGAAATTCAAAAAATAAAATATGTAACACCGCCATTAATTTTAATCTTTCTACCTACTGGATTAATATTTGCTCAACCCGATTTAGGAACTTCATTAATTTTATTATTTGTTGGATTTGTAATATTATTTGTTGCAGGTGTTATGATGTGGAAATTTGTCCTTACTGCTATTTTAGCCCTAATTTCTATGCCAATTTTATGGTTTTTCTTTCTACATTCTTACCAAAGAGATAGGATTAAAAATTTTATCAATCCCGATAGTGACCCAATGGGAACTGGATACAATATTATACAATCAAAAATTGCAATTGGCTCAGGGGGTTTTTCCGGCAAAGGATTTATCAATGGTACTCAAACACAATTAGGATTTTTACCAGAAAGACAAACTGATTTTATCTTTACAATCCTATCTGAAGAATTTGGATTTATTGGCTCTATATCTATTGTATTTATATGTCTTTTAATAGTTTTTTCATCAATCTTAATGGCATCAAAGAGTTTGAATCAATATTCAAAATTGGTTATTGTTGGAATTTCCTCTATTTTCTTCTTCCATTCCTTTATTAATATTGGCATGACTATTGGTCTTTTACCCGTTGTTGGCGCTCCACTACCTTTTATGTCATATGGCGGAACAATAACAGCAACAATGTTAATAGGTTTTGGCTTTGTATTAAATGTTGGTCTTTATAATGATTCAGAGTTAAAATAACGATCCGTACAAACCTCTTAAAAAGCTTAAACCAAAATCTTAATTTATTTTACCTTATTTAATATAAAATTTTTCTTGACTTTACTTTTACTAACAAAGATAATCTGATGCATATTTGCCAATCAAATAATCAAATAAATAGCTATGAAAAAAAATCATAAATTAGGATTCTCTCTGGTTGAGATTTCTGTTGTAGTGTTAATTATAGGGGTTTTGATTGCCGCTATCACTACTGGAACCGACCTTGTAAAAAGATCAAAAACCGCTTCTGCACAAAATTTATCATCAAATACCGCAATCTACGGCATGAAGGATCTAGTATTATGGTTTGAGCCAGCGCTACCAAATAGTTTTGACGATGAATCTGAGGGGGAAAGTTTATCACTTTGGTCTAACAATTCTCCATTTTATAGTATTGGATCTGCTGTAGCTGATGGCGCAAATCCTATTCCAGTTTATTCCAAAGACGCTATAAATCATATACCTGCCGTTAAATTCACTGCAGTTGATCAGAGGTTAATAATTAATGATGTATCTAATCTTCTAGAACAATCAGATTTAAGTATATTTATTGTTGAAGATAGAGATAACTCTCTAACTACCACAAGAAGAATTATAAGTTCAACTGGTACTAATGGCTTAAATATTTATTATAACGCATCTGATAATTTCACTGCTGATAATGAATCTGGTACCGCTGCTTCATCATCTGCATTTACTGGTGCCAATTTACATTATTTAAGCTTATTTGATAATAATGGTGGTGGTAATTTTGAAATCAATGGCAATATAATAATAAGAGAGGGTTTTTATCACTATCTAAATAAAAAACTACCTCAAGCTGCAGCTATGCCAGCTCCATCAACTACAATCGATAGCACAACACCTTATCAATTTGATCCAAATAGCATTGGTGTACTAAGATTAGGCCATGATTCTCAGTCTTATATGGGAAATATTGCAGAAATAATAATATTTAACAGAAGATTAAGAAAATCAGAATTACATGATATTTTTAGATATTTTGAAGCTAAATATAATTTATCTTTATCAGCTACTTAAATCATTTAATAAGAAATTGAAACTTATTTTAATTTATACTTAATTCATTAATTTATTCATAACTATGAAAAAAAATCATAAATTAGGATTCTCCCTATTAGAAGTATCCGTTATATTGTTAATTATCGGTATTTTACTAGCTTCTATTAGTGCTGGAAAAAGCATGATAAAAACATCTAGAATTACTTCAGCCCAAACCTTAACATCTAACTCACCTATTTCTTCAGTTGAGCCACTAGCCATATGGTTAGAACCAGTTTTATCAGAAAGTATTGTAGAGGATGAAACTTACGAGGGTCAGACTATAACAGGTTGGCAAAATATTACTAATTATTTTGTTTCTAATAGATTGACAGCTGGGGGCGACCCTTCATATAGTGAAGCCGCAATTAATGATATACCATCTATTACCTTTGACGGCACTGACTCTATAGATCTTAACGCACCTATACAAAGAATAACAGGTAGTAATTTTGCAATATTCATTGTTGAAGACCGAGATAATGCCACCGGAAAATTAATCGATTCTGATAATTTGGTAATTGAATATACCACAGATAATCTCCAGGTTGATAAAAATACCAACACCGACATTATTAATTTTGCATCAGCTTCTAGCGGGCCAGCAATTAATTATTTATCTTTTGCTTCATATCAAAGTGGATCAGCACCTGTAGGTACTGCATATTATAGAAATAGAGGCGTAGGATTAGATGTTAATTCAATTACAGCAGACGGCTCTGATGGAAATGCTGACTCCATAGGATCCATCTCTACTGCAACATTAGGAAATGATGTTGGTGGATTTATAGGAGATATATCAGAACTTATAGTATATGGCCAATCTCTTACATTTGTTGAATTAAATGAAGTATTAAATTATTTAAGTGCAAAATACAGAATTCCATTAAATAGAACATAAGATTTGGCAGATACTATATTTGCACATTTAGGATATTGCAAAAAATCTGCTCTAATATTATTTAGAATATCTGGAGAGTCAGCTCTTGACTCTCTATCACAATTGGGAGTAACAAAAATCATCAAAGATAGAAAGGCAACTCTGTGCAATTTAATTGACCCAGATGATAAATCAATCTTAGATCAATCTATAATAACCTATTTCAAATCACCTCATAGCTATACTGGTGAAGATGTAATTGAAATATCATGCCACCCATCTTCCTATATAATCAATAGAGTTGTAGCCATATTATTAAAAATAAATAATTTTAGATATGCTAAAGAGGGGGAATTTACAAAATTAGCATTATTAAATAATAAAATAGACTTGATTCAAGCTGAATCTATTTTAGATATCATTAATTCCAAAACAAAATATCAGCATAAACAAGCTATTTCTCAGCTCTCAGGACATCATAGCGCTATTTATAACAATTGGCGTAATGACATAATAAATATCATTGCTAATCTTGAATCATCCATTGACTTTCCTGATGAAGACCTTCCTACTGCCATAATTAAACAATCTTGGGATAAAATAAATATCCTAACCAACAAAATATCTCAACAATTACAAAATAATTTTGGTCAAAAAATAAAAGAAGGTATTTCTATAGTCATATTAGGAGATCCTAATGTTGGAAAATCAACATTAATGAACTATATTAACCAAAAAGATATATCAATTATCTCTAACATAGCTGGCACAACTCGTGATATTGTTGAATCTTACCTGGATATAGCAGGATATGAGGTAGTTATTTCTGATACTGCGGGAATTAGAGAGTCAAATGATATTATTGAAAAACAAGGAATTAAAAAAGCTATAAATAAAATAGAACAATCTGATATTAAAATTATTATCCTTGAATCTGATAATTTAAAATCTGATAACTTAAAATTTTATGATCAAAATTCAATATTATTAATAAATAAAATCGACATAAAGGATCCAATTATTGACGCAACATTATCTAAAAAAGAACCTATATTAATATCCTTAGAAAAGAATATGAATTTAGACCAAATTTATATTGCGATCGAAAATAAAATCAAAAATATCATAGGAGATTTAGATAATGATTCACTGATAACAAATCAAAGACATAGAAATAATCTAGAAAAAACATTATTACTATTAAAAGAAATATCTTTTGAAGACAATATTGAAATTACAGCTGAAAAATTAAGATCAATTGCCTATCAGATCGGTCAAATTACAGGAGATATTGCCATAGATGATATTCTAGATGTTATTTTCTTAAAATTCTGTATTGGAAAATAAATCATCTAATTGGCCTAAATTTTATCAATAATATTGGTAATAGTAAAAAGTCAGCAAGTAAGGCAAAAACCATAGAAAGAGTGGTCAATATCCCAAAATAAATAGTTGGAACAAAATTAGAAAAGATCAAAATAAAAAATCCAAAACCAATAATAGCAGTAGTGTAATACATAGCCCTGCCAATGGTATTATGAGCCCTTTTAACAGAATCAAGATAATTATTATCCTTTTTTAACTCCTCAGAAAATCGATGAATATAATGAATGGTATCGTCAACAGCAATACCGATAGCAATGGCAGCAATAGTAATAGTCATAATATCTAATGGAATATTAAACCACCCCATAATTCCTAAAATAAAAGCAGCAACGATGATATTTGGAATAATTGCCAAAAGAGATAATTTAATATTTCTAAATAAAATTAAAAACATCCCCAAAATAACCAAAAATACAAAAGATAATGTTAAAATTTGACTTTCAAACAAGCTCTGTAAAATATTATTATATAAAACCAACATACCGTTAAGATGAATTCTATCTGAATCTATATCAAATTTATTGCTTAATTCTTGCTTAATTTGATCAATTAATTTAGATCTTCTTAGATTCTCATTTGTTTCTTTAATTCTAACATTGAAATGTAATTGATTACCATCGTCAGAAAGATAAGGATAAAATAAAATATTTTGAATCTCTTTTGATGTTTTAGTGCATGCTAAAGTTAAAATAAAATTATCCAAATCAGCACCGCTATTAAGCGACTTAAACATTAAAAAGGAGCTAGAAAGTGACATTACTTTGCCGGTTTCCGGTAAGTCTTTTAGATAATTATGAATATTATCAATTAATTTAATATTATTTGCACTATACCAATAGCCATTAGAAAATGGACATTCTTGCTCTTCAAAATCACCATCTGAGAAGAAATCATCAAATTCATCACTAAATTCCTCTTCCTGCATTATTTTTGGTGCATCAATCACAATATTAAGAGGAGTTGTTCCCCCCATTTTATTATCAATTAATCGCATTCCTTTGTTAATTTCGGTCGATTCCTTATAATAATTAATAAAGCTATTTTCAACCCTTAATTGCAAAATACCTATAATAATAATAATAGATAGGATAGTAAAAATTTGGATAATTAATTTTGGCCTCCTATTAATTAATTCACAAAATAAATCTATCGATTTATTGACCCATTTAAATTCTTTATTATTTTTAACGATATTATCATCATTAAATAAAAGAAGATTCGGCAATAAAATAAAAGTAAAAAGATATGAAATAGCAATACCAATTGCCATCATTTTTCCAAAATCAATTACAGGAGTAATATCACTAATCACCAAAGATCCAAAAGCAACAATAGTGGTAATAGAAGTATAAAAACAAGGAAGTGACATTTTTTTAACTGATAAAAATATCAATTCTTTTTGAGTTAAAATTTGATTAGATTTTTTTTGTTGCGAGAATATTTCACGATATCTTACCATAAGATGAATATTCATTGAAAGAGTAATGATAAATAATAAAGAAATAAAATTAGAAGAAACCAAAGTCACTGGCCAACTAGCCATACCTAAAAAACCAAGCATTGTAATAATTACAAAAACACACACCAAAAGAGGCGCAATCACCCATTTTAAGGATTTAAAAATGATTAAAAGCGTTAAAATGGTGAAAAACAAGATTAGAAGACCAAAAATTTTGATATCATTATTAATAAAAGCAATTGAATCGGCAATAATCATTGGCACACCACCAATATAAATATCATATTTACTTTGATAATCAGCTAAAATTTGCCTAATCATAGCAATATTTTGAGCTTGCTTTTCAAGAGAGTTATGATGATATTTACTAAAATTTTCTTCAATCTTGGATAATTTATCTGCATCAAACAATCTGCCATCTTTTTTTAATTTACGCAAAGAATTACGCTCTTCTAATAAATTATGATATGTTATATCTCTCTTAAAATTAACCAATATTGTCGTAATATCACCCTCTAAATCAATAAGATTTTCAGAATATAGGGCGCTAGAAATTAATTCCTTTTTAGCTAATATTTTATCAGTATTAGGATCCAAAATTGTTCTAATACCAGAAGGTAAATCTTCAAAAGAGATTTTAGGAGAATCAATAAGAGGAACATCTAAAATTGTAACTACATTACTAACATCGCTAATTATTTTTAACTTTCTTTTAATTTCTTTAAGATCAGATAGGCTATTATCCGAAAATAAATCATCATTAATGGGTCTAAAAGTAACTACCAAAAATTCATCTGAGCCAAATTCTTTGGTAATTTGACGATAATAATCAATATCCTTATCATTTTCTAAATTAAGAGAATCAGAAGAAGCATCTAATCTGAATTGCAAGGAATGATAGGAAAAAAATCCTACTAAACAAATAAAAATCAAAAAAATTAGACTCTGATTATTTAAAAATAATTTCTGATATAATTTACTTATCATTTAGATTTTGTTATTTTTCTAACTGATCAATATAATCTGCAATCACATCCAAGCCAAATTGCCAAAATTCCTTACGACTAGCATCCAAACCAAAAGGGGCTAATAATTCCTTATGATGTAAAGTGCCACCAGCTTTAAGCATTTCTAGATATTTTTCCTCAAAATTAGGTAAGCCATTTTTATAAGCGCCATAGAGAGAATTAACCAAACAATCACCAAAAGCATAAGAATAAACATAAAATGGTGAATGAATAAAATGTGGAATATAAGACCAGTAATATTTATATTCATCATCAAAAGTAAAGATATCACCAAGTGAATCTTTTTGAACTTCCATCCAAAATTGGCATAATTTTTCACTTGAAATTTCACCTTTTTTGCGTTCATCATGAACCTTTCTTTCAAATTCTAAAAAGGCAATTTGACGAATAACAGTATTAATCATATCCTCAACTTTAGAAGCTATAATTATTTTTTTACGTTCAGGATTTTGTTCTCTTTTAAGAATTTCTTGGAAAGTTAATTGTTCACCAAAAACTGAAGCAGTTTCAGCCAAAGTAAGTGGTGTTCCCGACATAAAATAACCCTTTTGAGAGGCTAAAATTTGATGCACACCATGACCCAATTCATGAGCTAAAGTCATAATATCACGCACTTTCCCTTGATAATTTAACAATAAATAAGGATGAATAGAAGGGACTGTTGGATGAGCAAAAGCACCAGAATCCTTACCATCGCGCACGCCAACATCAATCCAATCATTATCAAAAAATCTTTGACCAATCTCAGCTAGCTTGGGAGAAAAATTATTATAGCTAGTAAAGACTATCTCCTTAGCATCTTCCCAAGAGGTAAGATTTTCATCCATAGAAAGTGGAGCATTGCGATCGGAATAATGCATCTTATCTAAACCAAGTAATTTAGCCTTAATTTTATAATAACGATGTGAAATATTAGAATAATTATCCTTAACTACCTCAACTAAATTATCAACAATTTTATCTTCAATAAAATTATTTAAATTACGAGAAGAGATAGGGCGCTCAAAATTGCGCAAATTATCATTAATATCCTTATCCTTAGCCAAAATATTGGTAATAAAAGAAAAAAGACGAATATTTTGCCCCAAAACATCACCAATAATTTTGGCAGATTTTTTACGAGTAATAGCATCTTTTGAACTAAGTAAGTTAAAAATTTCTGATGAATTTAACTCCTTTTTATCATAAGGAAATTTTAAATTATTGATAGTTTCATCAAAAAGACGATTCCAAGCACTCGCACCAGTTGAGCTCTTTTCTAATAAAATCTTTTCAATTTCTTCCTTTAATTGATGTTTTTTAAAAACACGAATATCTCTTAAATGAGGTTGATATTTTTGTAAATTTTGTGATTCATCATAAAGTTTTTGCAAATCCTCTTCGGTAATTTCATTAATTTCAATCTCAAAAAAGACTAAATCCTTAGAAATTTCACGAATTTTTTCAGAAGAATTTTGATAAAAAGCTGTGTTTTTCTCATCCAGCATATCAGCAGCATAATTTAAATAGGCAAAGCTGGATATTTTTCCAAATTGTTCGGCAATTTGTTCATTTTTCTTAATCGCCTGATATAATTCATCACCAGATAATTTATCAATCTTTCCTTGATAATTTTTAGCAAATAATTTAGATTCCTCCTTTAAATTTTGAAAATCCAATATAATATTTTTATCCTCAATATTTTGATAAAAATCAGTTAGATCCCATTTTGGTAAGTTTTTTAGATTCATAATATTTTTAATTACTGACTTTAATACCAAAATATATAAATAAAATTGTTCAAATCAAGAAATATAAAAATTATTTGTAATTTAAGAGACCTTTGCATATTGAAGTAGTTTGATTTTTTAGATAATTTTA
>JAOFKK010000089.1 GCA_028040005.1 Rickettsiales bacterium | reverse complement strand
GATTAATCTTCATAATCTATTCCATTTTTTAGCTTTGCGTGCCGATTCTCATGCTCAATATGAAATTAGAGCATATGCTAATATTATGTTAGATATGGTTCAAAAATGGGTACCTAATTCTTATGCCGCCTTTGAAAAATATCGCATGGGTGGTAAAGAATTTTCTCGCGATGAAATCGCTGCCATTAAAAAGCTAATTAAAGGTCAAAAAATTGATCAAGAAAATAGTAATTTAAGCAAAAGGGAATGGGGTGAATTTAAAAATTTATTAGAATTTTAATTATGTCTATAGGAATTTGGCAATTAATCTTAATATTAGTCTTGGTTTTATTATTTTTTGGAACTGGTAAGTTGCCAAAAGTTATGTCGGAAATTGGCAAAGGTTTAAAAAATCTAAAACATAATATTAAAGATGATGAAAAAGAAAAGTAATCGCATTTAATGAGAAAAAAACTAACGGGCAAATTACAAAAACCAACGGCTGATTTATTAGAGGATGTAGTAGTAAATAATACATCGGATATGATCTATATTAAAGATATTATCAATAATATGAATCAGGGTGGATTTGCTTTAATTATGTTAATTTTTTCATTACCAATTTTAGTGCCATTGCCACCACCACTTCCTAGCTTTATTGCCTTTCCATTATTGGTTTTTTCATTTCAAATGATGACCGGGTTTAATGCTCCAAAAATTCCTAAATTTATTGGTAATAGGCAAATAAAAAGGCAATTATTGGCTAAAATTATTGAAAAATCAGTATTTCAATTAAGAAAATCCGAAAAATTCATTAAATCAAGATGGTCTTTTATTTTTGATATTTTTAGTGAAACAATCATAGGGTTTTTATCATTTATTTTTGCTTTGTCAATTTTGGTGCCATTGCCATTAACTAATTTATTACCTGGTATTTCAATCTTAATAATATCTTTAAGTTTATTAAGTAAGGATGGTTTAATTTTATTATTTGGATTATTTGTTGGAATATCTGGTATTTTAATTACTTCTGCAATTTTAATTTTTGGCGTCGGAATCATCGTGATAGCTAAAAATTATATCATAAATTTCTTCTAATGGCAAAAATTATTATTGGCATTGAAACTAGCTGCGATGAAACAGCGATTGCAATAATTGATGAAGATAAAAATATCTTAAGTAATATTGTTATTTCGCAAATTGATATTCATAAGGAATTTGGCGGTGTAGTGCCTGAGATTGCGGCGCGAAATCACGCTCTGGTAATTGATAAATTAATCAAAAAATCTATAGAAGAGTCTAATTTAAATTTTACTGATCTAGACGCTATTGCAGTTACTGCAGGACCTGGATTAATTGGTGGTGTTATTGTTGGGGTCATGGCGGCTAAAATGCTATCTTCAATTTATAAAAAGCCTATTATTGCAGTTAATCATTTGGAGGCTCATGCTTTAACTATTCGCTTAACTTGTGATATTAAATTTCCCTATCTTCTATTATTGGTTTCTGGTGGTCATTGCCAAATTTTACTTGCTAAGGGAGTTGGTGATTATCAAAAATTAGGTGAGACAATTGATGATGCATTGGGAGAGGCTTTTGATAAGGTTGCTCAAATGTTGGGATCGTCATATCCTGGCGGCCCTAAGATTGAAGAATTGGCTAAAAAAGGTTGCGAAAATCAATATAATTTCCCCAAACCATTAGAAAAATCAAAAGATCATAGATATGATTTTTCTTTTTCTGGTCTTAAAACAGCGGTAAGGAGGCAAATTGAAAAAATTATCAAAGAGGATTATCAAAAGACTTCTCATCAAAAATTATCTGACCAGCAAAAATATGATATTGCTGCTTCTTTTCAAAAAATAGTAGCACAAAATATTATTAATAGGCTTCAAAATATTTTAAATGATTTTAATTTAGATATAAATAATTTAATTATTGCTGGCGGCGTTGCTGCTAATCAATATTTATATGGAAAAATATCCAACTTTATGTCAGAATATAATATTAAAACATCTGCTCCACCAGTTAATCTTTGTACCGATAATGGCGCAATGATTGCTTGGGCGGGGATGGAAAGGTTAAAATTAGGATTAATTGATGATCTTTATTTTAAGCCCAGAGCAAGATGGCAATTAAATGAGTTGAAATGATTAAAACTATTGGTTGGTACGATATAAAAACCAAATTTAAACATATTTTAAGGCTTTGTGTTTATAGTTCTATTATGCAAGCTATTTTGGCTTTTATAATTGTTTCTTACATGAAATTTGTTTATTTTACTAGTAAAAAACAATATCAAAATCTAGATATTTTTCTTGATTCATTGCAAAAGGGTGAGGCAATATTAATTTGCTCTTGGCATAATAAAATTATGATGATGCCACTTTTAATGTATCAGATGAAAAAAATCAAAAATCGTAAAGAAACTAACAGTCTAGCATCAAAGCATGGCGATGGAAAGATTGTTGGTAATGTAATGAATAAATTTGGTTTTGTTAATATTGCAGGCTCTTCTAATCAAAAGAAAGGTCGTGGAATTGCCATTAATGATTTAAAAAAAATCATTAAAAATTTACGCAAAGGTCATAGTTTGGCCATTACGCCTGATGGTCCAAGAGGTCCAAGATATAAAATTAATAGTCATATTGTTAATATTGCAAAATTATCTGGCGCTAAAATTCTTCCTGCTAGCTGCGATATTTCCCGATCAATTCGTCTTAATAGTTGGGATAAGTTTGTTTTCCCTTTACCTTTTTCAAAATTATCATTTTATTTTGATCCAATGATAATAATTGATAAAAAAATCAGTGAAGAAGAAATTTCTAAAAAAAATCTAGAAATTGAAGAAAGATTAAATTATTGCAAGGAATTTGTTAAGGTTTCGATAGGGAGGTAGATTGATTAGACGTTTTATGTTGTAACAGG
>JAOFKK010000088.1 GCA_028040005.1 Rickettsiales bacterium | reverse complement strand
CATCCATTGTTTTGATCTGTGATAATTTAATATTATTATTTTCAAGATATTTATCAGCCAAAATACGCAATCTTTCTGGCCTTGTAAGATAAACCCACTCAATTTCAAGTATCTTAACTTCATCCTTTAAATATCCAATTTCTTCATTAATGACATCTAATTTTGCTTGTAAATTATTACTTTTAAATTGGACAAAAAACATAGAACAAATTGTCATAATTAATATTAGAAATAATAAAAAATTAAAAATATAAATTTTATATAATTTGTTAAATTTTAACTCTAGAATATTCATGATTAAGATATTTAATTTTTAATAGCAATTCTCATTCTTGCCGATCTGGCGCGAATATTTTTTTTAATTTCTTCCTCTGTTGGCTTAATAGCTTTAAGTTTTTTACAAGAAAAGGAGTGTTTTATTTCATTAATTGTAAGTGATTGTGGTTCATATCTTGATGTTGCGCGATTATCATAGCCGCTATTTTTTTTGATAAAATTTTTAACAATTCTATCTTCTAAAGAGTGGAATGAGACAATAATTAATTTACCATCCTTTTGTAAAATATCGGCACTATCTGCAAGAATTTTTTCTAATTGACCAAGCTCATCATTGACAAAAATTCTAATCGCTTGAAATGTTTTGGTAGAAGGGTCAATTTTAGAAAAACCTCTTTGACCAACAGCTTTTTTAACAATTTCTGACAATTGCGATGTTGTCTCAATTTTATTTATTTTACGATTTTCGACGATTAATTTAGCAATTCGTCGTGATTTTCTTTCATCACCATAATTATATATAATATTTGCCAATTCATCTTCTTGCGTATAATTAACAACTTCAAAAGCACTTAATTTTTGTGTTTGATCCATCCTCATATCAAGCTTGGAATCTTTCTGAAAAGAAAAACCGCGATCAGCCTGATCAATTTGCATAGAGGATACTCCTAAATCTAAAATTAAAGCATCATATTTTTTACCATTTAAATGTTGTTTTATATTGGCAAATTCGCTAGAAATAAAATCAAAATTATTACCAAATTCTTTTTTAAAATTATTAGCAATATCAATTACATTCTGATCACGATCAAATGCTAATATATTGCAATTTGCCGCTTCTAGAATTTTTTTACTATAACCTCCAGCACCAAAAGTCCCATCAATATAATTTTTACCATCAGATGGTTGAAGATAATCTATAATCTGATCAATAAGGACTGATTTATGCATTATTATCTTTATTATTAATTCTTAGAATATTTCTCTTTTCTTTCGCTTTTATTTTGGCAGACGACATATAATTGGAAAATTTTTCTGGTTGCCAAATTTCAAAAGTTTTACCCTTACCAACAAAAATTGCTTTTTCTTTCAGATCAGCAATTGCAATAAGATTATCTGGTAATATTATTCTACCATCAGCATCCATTGATATTTGCATTGATCCTGCAAGAATTGTTGTTGCAAAAGAATCTCGATCCTCACAAAATGGGTCAAGATTATCAATAGCATCGCTTAATTTCTTGATTCTTTCAATATTGCAGCCTTCAATTGAAGGGTTAATAAAAGACTCATAGAGAATAACCCCTGAAAAATTTTCATCACTTAAATAGGGGCGAAATTGCGCAGGAACAGAAATACGGCCTTTTTTGTCAATTTTATTAATAAATGTTGATAAAAATAATGCCATATATCAATATAATTATGGAATTTTATGGAAATTAACGGGAAATAATGGAATATTATGGAGTATATTCAATATAAAGTCAATAGTTTTGGTTAAAAGTAATGAGTCTCCTAAATATCAAGAATTTAGGTTAAGAATATGGGAGTTAAATAGGCAAAGACATACAAAAACAATGTCTACCGAGTATACATTTGCAATAGCTCATTGTCTTGCTAGAGAGTCTAGAATACAAAGAGATCCGCTAATATTATTAGAAACATATATAGGGTTAAATGAAGAATTGTCTAATTTAAAAAATAGGAGTTTTGACAAAGATTGTCCGCATTTAACTAGAATTAGCGCCAATAAAGGTGGTGAATTTAATGGTGATAATGTTGTTGATGGGCTAGCGCTAGATATGTGCATTATGTCAGATATAATAAAATATAGCCCAAAATATAATTATTTATATGGTTGTTTGTCTGGTTGTTTTTTACCTAAAAAACAAGATAGGAGTTTGGAGTTTAGTGGTAAGTTTTACTATCTTGATAGTGAGGAGGCAAAAAAAATTGTTAAAAATGCAACACATTATCAATTAACACCTAAACGCCCAGATCCTTATGATGATAAGCCTAGTTATTTGTTAGAAATAAAAGAGGCATATAAATCATTTAGAAGGCAGCAGTTAATATCGTTATATAATAGGGATATGAATGTAACCGAAGAAGATATAGATCGATTATTGCAAATGGGGAGCGGAGAGCAGCTTAATATCGAGGAAATAGAAGCATGTTATAAAATACTGGTTGAAGAAAATCGAAAAAATATATCTCTAATAGATATACAAACTGATATCGAGTATATATATTATAAAAAATCAAAAGATACATTAAAAGAACTTGTTGGCGATGTTTTGAAGCAAAATGGAGTAGATATTTGTCATTTTGTAGTAAATACTCATAATGCAAGTCAGTCATATAGTCATTTTACAGCATTAACAATTTTTAATCGCGATAATAAAAAATTTGCTATTTACCAAGATTCTTTTGGTGACAAAATGCCGCACCTTCTAAAGAATGTTTTAAAAGAGTTAGAAATTAATGATATATCAACAAAAGGTCGTCAAATTCAGGAAGATGGTGATAATGAGAATTGTGGTCGATTTACTGCTTTATTTTTTAAAAAACATGAGGAATCTATTGCCAGATTATATAATGATAATGCACCTTGTAAGACAGTTAAAAAAATACCCAGTAGTAAATGTCAACAACCAGCTGCTGCGTTACAAGACAAGGGTATGGCTGGGGTTGTGGAGTTGTAGATCATGATAATTGAGACTTTTGCACA
>JAOFKK010000087.1 GCA_028040005.1 Rickettsiales bacterium | reverse complement strand
TGATGGTAATGATATTTTAAATGGTAATGGCGGTGACGATCTTCTTTGGGGCGGTAATGGAAGTGATATTTTAAACGGAAATGCTGGTGATGATATTCTTTATTATAATATCGATTCTTACTGGCAAGGAAGTAGAGCTAATGCTGGCAAATGGAATGTAATTAACAGAACCCCTTCAACAATTAACAAAGATACTGGTCAAATAATTAATATAGATGGTCATACTGCTAGCCAAGATTTATTTGATGGTGGTGATGGTGATGATATTTTAATTATGTCTGAGCAAAGTGATGTTATTATTTTAGATGATGTTATCAATCAAGTTGATAATCTATTATTTGGAAAATATAATTTTGGCACAACATATGAAGAAAATAACCAAAATAATTACCAAGGAACAGTAATTGATATAGAAACTATTTATGCTTTTGCTGGCGATGATGTAATTAATCTCTCTTCAAATATCCATACTTATGGTGATGTAAGAATTTATGGCGATGGAGGTAATGATACCATGTGGTCTAATGATGGAAATGATACTTTATTTGGTGGTGATGGAAGTGATGATATAAATGCAGGGATTGGTGATGATGTGGTTTATGGCGGATCTGGAAATGATACAATTCAAGGATGGATAGGTCATGATACTTTATATGGAGATGATGGTGATGATAAGATTTATGGTTTTGGAGAAAATGATACAATATATGGTGGTGCTGGTAATGACTATTTAGATGGCTATGTTGGTAATGATGTTTTATATGGAGATGAGGGAGATGATGTTATCGAGGCTGGAACTGGTGATGATGTGGTTTATGGTGGGTCTGGAAATGATACAATTCAAGGATGGATAGGTCATGATACTCTTTATAGTGGTATTGGAAATGATATTATATATGGTGGCGCTGGTAACGATGTTTTATTTGCTCAAGAAGGAAATGATTACCTAAATGGTGGAGATGGTAATGATACTCTGATTTCTAAGTTAGGAAATAATTCACTATATGGAGGAAATGGCAATGACACTTTCTCTGTTCGCAAGAATGCTAATTCCAACACTATCATTGATGACTTTAACTTAAGTCATGATGTTGTTGATATACTTGAATCCGATATTGCAAACATTAATCACCTTTTAGCCTCAGCAAGACAAGAAGGCTCTAACACGATAATTGATCTTGGAGATGGTCAAACAATTACATTAATTGGAATCAATAAAGATAGTTTAACAGATGGTAATTTTAAATTTCCTGTATTTAGCTTTAGTAATATAGCTTCAAATCAGACCATACTTCACACTAGTGTTATTTATGGAGATGCAGGCCATAATGCATTTTGGGTTGGAGACTGGGATGATTCGGTTTGGGCAGGAGCTGGAGATGATTTTATAGATGGTCAAAATGGCAATGATATGCTTGATGCTCAATCTGGCAATGATAGAATTTACGGCGGAGCAGGACATGACACATTAAACGGTCAAGAAGGCAATGACTTCTTAAGCGGTGGAAGTGGAGATGATAGATATATTTTCAACAAAGGAAATGGCCATGACATTATCAATGATCAAGGTAATTTCTCTGGTTTGAACAATGATGTTCTAGAGATAAATGCTAATTCAATTTCTGAACTTAAACTTGTTCAAAGTGGCAATAGTTTAGTCGTTAGTTTTGTAGATGATCCTTCTTCTAAAGTTGAAATTCAAAATCAACATTATGGTAGCGGTAGCACTATAGAATCAGTAAAACTAAAAGATGGTTCAATTATTGATATTTCAAGAATGATTGGAACAAATAATATTGACGCAATTCAAGGCACAGCAACTTCTGATTATGTAGTTGGTCTCAATGGTGGAGATAGCTTTAACATGGGCGCTGGTAATGATACAATTTATGCCGGTGGTCATGATGATACTGTTTGGGCTGGATCTGGAGATGATCTAGTTTATGGAGAATGGGGCAATGATATGCTTGATGGCCAAGATGGTAATGATACCATTTATGGAGGTGATGGTGATGATATTATATATGGTAAAGGCGGCAATGATATTGTTCATGGTGAGAATGGTAATGACACTCTTTATAGTGGTATTGGAAATGATATTATGTATGGAGGAGCTAATAATGATATCTTCTTTTTTAACAAAAATCCTGGAACCGCGGATATAATAAAAGATTTTACACAAGGTGATAAAATAAATTTGACCCAATTTCATGAAATTATCAGTCTTACCCAATTATATAGATTATATGGAATCGAGAAAAAAGATGGTAATACTATAATAAATCTTCCAGATAATCAAAAAATAATATTAGAAGGTTTTGTAGAAAATCTAAAACATGAATATTTTCAATTAGATATAGATGCTCAAGAAAATCAATATGATTATTTTTCATGGGATAATATAACAGGAAGTCACACTATACATGTCGCTAACCATACAGGCAATTCCAATAATGATGCATATTGGACAGGCAGTGGAGATGATAACTTTTGGGTAGGTGTTGGAGATGATTTTCTTGATGGACAATTAGGCAATGACTTGCTTGATGGTCAGGATGGAAATGATAAAATATTCGGAGGTCTAGGTGATGATATAATTTTTGGAGGAAATGGGAATGACATATTAATAGGTAGTGCTGGATATGATAAAATTTATGGAGGAGATGGAGCTGATAGAATGTTTGGCGAAGGTGATAATGACGAATTACATGGAGGAAATAATAATGACTTAATATATGGGCAAGGTGGAGATGATAAATTATTTGGTGATGACGGTAAATGATATTTTAATAGGTGAAATTGGTAATGATTACTTTTTAGGAGGATTGGGAAGTGATTTGATATGGGGGGAGATGATAATGATGAAGCTCATGGCCAAGAAGGAGATGATATGCTTTTTGGACAAGATGGAGATGACAAACTTTATGGCGGTATTGGAAGAGATATTCTAAATGGTGGATCTGGCGCCGATTCCTTTGATTACTCTTCCCTAGAAGATTCATCAATTAATGCCATGGATGAAATTGAAGATTTTGAACAGGGTTCAGATAAAATAAGCCTATCAGAAATTGAA
>JAOFKK010000086.1 GCA_028040005.1 Rickettsiales bacterium | reverse complement strand
TATTGGTGGTGCAGTATTTGGATATTTTGCTGGTATGTATTTTTGGTTTCCAAAAGCATTTGGATTTAAATTAAATGAAAAATTATCAAAATTATCATTTTATTGCTGGACTATAGGGTTTTTAATCGCTTTTATTCCTGTTTATATTGCTGGTTTAAATGGCGCTACTAGAAGGGTTAGTCAATTTACTGGTGATGAAACGGGTCTTTATTCAGTGGAGTTAATTACTGCTTTTGTTGGTTCGTTAATTATTGCTGCTGGCGTATTATTTTTGGTATTATCAATTGTGGTTGCAGTTATTAATCGCCATAAAAAAGAATATACTGAAAATGCTAATGATCCTTGGGATGGCAGAACTTTAGAATGGTCAACCTCTTCCCCTCCACCATTTTATAATTTTGCTGTTGTACCAAAGGTTGAAGAAATTGATGATTATTGGGAGCAAAAATATGGTAGAAAACACCGTAAAGATACAGATTATACCGATATTCATATGCCAAAAAATACTTCTGTTGGGTTTATTATATCCTTATTTAGTTTAGGATTTGGTTTTGCTATGGTATGGCATATTTGGTGGTTAGCTGCTTTAACTGCTATTGGTATGGTAGGAACTTGGATTTATCGCGCTATGGATCATAATATTGATTATTATGTTAAAAAGGAAGAGGTAGAAAAAATCGAATCTAAAAGTTAAATTTATAACTATTACAAATGAATAAAAAAATAGAAAAACATCAAGAAGAGCACCATCATGAATCAAATACTATATTTGGTTTTTGGGTTTATTTAATGAGTGATTGTGTATTATTTGCAACTTTATTTGCAACTTATGCTGTTTTAGCTCCAAATGTTTTTGGTGGCCCTACTGGAGCTGATTTATTTAGTTTGGAATTTGTATTAACTGAAACTTTTATCCTTTTAGCTAGTAGCTTTACTTGTGGTCTGGCTTTAATTGCTTCTTATAAAAAATCAGTTAATGAGACTATATTTTGGTTTTTTATCACCTTTTTGCTTGGTGTTTGCTTTATGGTAATGGAAATATATGAATTTTTACATTTAATCCACCAAGGTTACGGACCTGATAGTAATGCTTTCTTATCTATCTTTTTTACTTTAGTTGGAACTCACGGTTTTCACGTTACTTGTGGCTTGGTTTGGTTAATAATTCTTATGATTCAGATTAAAAAATATGGTTTTAGTGATATGACTAAAAATAAAATTACTTGCTTCGGCCTGTTTTGGCATTTCCTTGATCTTATCTGGATCTTTGTATTTACTATAGTTTATTTAATGGGCGCTGTATAATAATATAATTTATCAAAAATAACTATATATTTTATAGATAGGTATTTTTTTGTAATAAATTTATAAATTCTTTATTCTCATATTCCGTGCCAATAGTCATTCTTAGGCAATTTGGTAGATTATATGATTTCATATCACGAATTATCATACCATTATCAAGTAAATATTGGTTTATTTTTTGACATTTTTCTGCACTACCAAAATCAATTAAGATAAAATTAGCAAAAGAGTCGTAAAATTTAACTCCCAACTGATTTAAAGAATTTTGAACAAATTTTAATTGTTCCTGATTATGTTTTTTTGACTTTTTAATAAACTCATCATCATTAATTGCAGCAATACCTGCCTTTTGCGCTGCCATAGAAACATTAAAAGGGCCTCTAACCTTATTTAAAGAATCAGCAATATATTGTGAAGAATAGCACCATCCAAGACGAAGCGCAGCAAGGCCGTGAATTTTAGAAAAGGTGCGCATCATAATGACATTATCATATTTTTTGACATATTGCGTAATATCAGGGTAATTTTCTTTATCAATATATTCGCAATATGCCAAATCCATAGCTATGATAATATTTTTGGGAATATTGGCAATTAATTTATCTAATTCACCTTTTGTAATATAAGATCCAGTTGGATTATTGGGGTTAGCAATAAAAATAATTTTTGTTTTATCGGAAATTAAATTAATGATATCGTCAATATCGGTTTTTAAATTTTGATCTTTAGCTTTGAGGGTTTTTGCTCCAAATTTTGTTGCTGAAATTTCATACATTAAAAAACCATATTCACTTTGTATAATTTCATCTCCCACCCCAGCAAATGCTTCAATTAATAGAGATATAATTTCGTCACTTCCGGCGCCACAAGTGATTTTTTCTTCCTCTATATTATATTTGTTAGCAATAGCTTTTTTTAGTTCAAAAGAAGGGCCGTCAGGATAGCGAAAAAGCTCATTGGAAGCATTTTGATAAGATTCAATAGCCTTTTTACTAGAACCTAAAGAATTTTCATTGGATGATAATTTAATTACTTTTTTTGAAGCAACTTTACTTTTACCAGCAATATAGGGTTTTATCTTTTCAATATATGGTTTTGCTTTAATCATAATTAATATAATTGTTGAAGATTTTAATTATTTCATTATTTTTGTAAAAAATCAAATCTAAAACAAATGTTTAATAAAATATATTTTTTACTTTTTATTGTTATTTCTGCCTGCTCTTCATTTGATGGTAAAATAAATTCTGATCTTAAAAAATTAGAATATAATCATTATCAAGAATTAACCACCTATATTAATAATTTTACTGATAGTTTGAATATTGAGCAAAAATTGGATTTATTTTTACCCTTTAATCATTCTTATCGTATTTCTGATTTATGTTATGTTCTCGCTCATTGTCAAGATGCTCCGGGGGTAAAAATTGGCACTTTAAATGCTCAGCAAAAAAGAGATCTATATCAAATTTTAATTACAGCCTATGGCGCTTTAGGATATCATCAAATAGTTGATATCATTAATCGGGAGTTAATTTTAGAAGAAATGGAGCTAGCAGCTAGAAGGTCGCCAAAATATAAGGCGGTAGGCGGATCTGGTAATAAAGATTGGCAGCCACCATTAAAAAGAGGGCATGATAAATATAATATAGCCATTTTTAATAATATGAAAAATGACAATATTTGGGCTTTAAGATTTGAAGGTCATCATTTGTTACTAAATTTAACTTTTAAAAAGCAAAATGGGCAAATTTTTGTTAGCTCAACTCCAACCTTCATGGGCGCTAGTCCTGCTATAATACCACAATCTCCTAAAAATCTTGCAAAATATTACCCTAGATGGTCAAAAGAGCAGGGGCAACAAGTGCTTTTTGAGGATGCCTTACTTTCTAAGAAATTTATTAAATCAATTGATTTAAAAGAGGTGGCAAAATGGCAAAAAATACCAG
>JAOFKK010000085.1 GCA_028040005.1 Rickettsiales bacterium | reverse complement strand
TATAGATTATAATAATATATCTAAAAAGCTAATAGAAGAATCATCTAATTTACAAAAAACCGCATCAAATCCTAATAATTCATGTTTTGTTTTAGCTTCTGCCGGCTCTGGGAAGACTAAAATTTTAACAGATCGTGTTTTAAGAATTTTACTTTCAGGTGTTAATGCTTCAAAAATTCTTTGCCTAACCTTTACTAAAATTGCTGCTCTTGAAATGAAAGAGAGAATTTTTTCTGAATTATCTTCTTGGTGTGTAATGAGTGATTTGCAATTACAAGACAAATTGCAAAAATTAACAGATCAAAAATTCAATAATCAAAAATTACAAGAGGTTAGGGTAATTTTTGTTAAAATTCTAGATGATATAGAATCTTTAAAAATTGAAACTATCCATTCATTTTGCAATAATTTAATTAAAAAATTTCCTATTGAAGCCAAGATTCAGCCTAATTTTTCTATTATTGACGATTCTTTATCTCGTAGATTACTGGAAGAATCTAAATCACAACTTTTAGAGAAGGC
The DNA here is from genome assembly GCA_028040005.1 of Rickettsiales bacterium. Lineage (GTDB taxonomy): Bacteria > Pseudomonadota > Alphaproteobacteria > Rickettsiales > UBA1997 > CAJQHK01. Next base: position 2,910 of record JAOFKK010000085.1, on the reverse strand, counting down.
GGTAATTGATAATAATTTGGGGCAAAAGATTAGCCAGATTGCTCGAAATTCTGGTGATTTAGGTCTTTTTGAGATAATTTCAGATTTAATTTCTAAAAGAGATATATTTTTTCATTTAAAAAATAGTTTTGTTACAATAGAGGAGTTGCAAAAGAGGATTTTTGAAATTATTGGTGCAAAATTTGGCCAAAAAGAGGATGATTTATTGCAAAATTTTCTTGATTTTAAGGATAATGACCAAAAATTATTAGATTTATGTCAAAAATTGCAGGATTTTCCACAAAAAACCAATCAAAAATCTTTAGAATATATTAAGAAATATCTTTTAAATAAAAATTATTACAATTTTTTAGAATATAAAAACCTTCTTTTTCAAAAAGATTCTTTGGATCCAAAAGTAATAACAAGAATTATTACTAAAAAATTTCTAGAAAGATATCCTGATTTTGAGGAAATATTAATTTTTGAACAAAATAGAATTATAGATTTTTTAGAAGCATTTAACTCATCTAAAATAGCCAATCAGACTTCTAATATTATTTTTATTGCTAATGAAATTTTAGAAATTTATGAAAATTTGAAGTCTCAAAATGGCTATTTGGATTACCAAGATTTAATCATTAAAACCAATAATTTGTTGCAAGATAATGAAAATGCTAATTGGGTTAGATATAAATTAGATAATCTTTATGATCATATTTTAGTGGATGAATCGCAAGATACTAATCATTTACAATGGTACATTATTTCTTTAATTTCGGAAGATTTTTTTAATGGTGATGAGCAAAAAAATCGTACTTTATTTGCCGTAGGTGACGAAAAACAGTCAATCTATGGTTTTCAGGGGGCGGAGCCTAATATTTTTAGTGATATTTTTGGTTATTATCAGGGTAAATTTAACAATATTGGTCAAAAATTGCAAAAAATTACCTTAGGAAACTCATTTAGATCAACAAATGCTATTTTAGAGGGGGTGGATTTGGTTTTTCAGGATGAGTTTTATGCTAATAAAATAAGTAAATTATCAAAAGTAAAGCATCGGGCAATTAGATCTGATGCTGGTAGAATTGAAGTTTGGCCAGTTTTAACATCAAAAAAATCGGGGGAAAAATTAGCTTGGGATCTTGATTTTGATTCAAAAAAAGATTCGGCTAAAAATATTTTAGCTCAAAAAATTGCCAAAGAAATTAAAAATTGGATAATAAATAAAAAAGTAATAATTGATAAAAAGGGTCAAAAAAGATTATTGCAATATAAGGATATTATGATTTTGCTTAAAAATCGTACCAATGATATTGGTAATTTAATTCGCAAATATTTGCTTGAACATAATGTTCCAGTTGCCAGGCCAGATAAAATGAGTTTAACTAATAATTTGTTGATTTGTGATTTTATATCTCTTTTTAAATTTATTTTATTAGAAAAGGATGATCTAAATTTGGCATGTTTGTTAAAATCTTGCTTTATCAAAATAACAGAAGATGAGTTATTTGATCTTTGTAAAATTAAAAATACTCAAAAAATTCATTTAATTACGGCATTAAAACAGGAAAATCAATTAATTTATCAATTATTGCAAGAATTAAAGCAAAAATTCTATCAAAATCAGGATGATATTTCATCCTTTATTGTTAAATTAACCAATGATCAAAATATTTTAAATAATATTAAGAAAGAATTTGGTATTATTGCCTTAGATTTGATCAATCAATTTATTTTATTTACTAATAAATATCAGGATCGCGAAGGTACATCTTTACAAGAATTTATCCAGCAAATTAGTCAGAGCAATTTTAATATTAAGTTAGAAAATGGTAATATTTTTAATGAGGTACAAATTATGACTATTCATGGCGCTAAAGGTCTGGAGGCTCCTATTATATTTTTACCCGATTGCGCTCATACGACAAATTCTATTTATGGTACGGGCCCAAGGGAGAATATAATTTGGCATGATAATAAAATCCCCATTGCCAAATTTTCTAAAAAAGATCAAAATCAATTTTTAAAAGAAATTTTACAACAAAAATCAGAAAAAACCTATGATGAATATTTAAGATTACTATATGTAGCAATGACAAGGGCTGAAAATGAACTTTATATCTGCGGCTTTAATGATCAAAAAATATCAGAAGATTGTTGGCATAGCTTAATTATTAAAGCCATTGAAATAAGATCTAAGAAAGAGGAATTTATTGATGAAGAATTAGATTTAAATGATGAAAAACTGATATTTTCTGATCAATTTTCAGAAGATTTGAGTAATTTTAGTCCAAAAGAGGATAAAACCGCCCAAATAGAGGTTAATTTACCTGAATTTTTAACCAAAAATGCCCAAAATCCAACAGAAGAAGAAGTTATTTACCCTTCTAAGATTTATGATAATTTTGATAATTTTAAGGATAATTTAGATAAAAAACATTATAAATCGGCTAATATTGGTAAAATAACCCATAAAATATTAGAATTTTTGCCAAATTTGACCCAAAATTCTTCAGAATCAATTAAAATTGCCCAAAAATATCTAAAAAATCAAAATATTGATGCTAAAAATCAAGAAATTATCTTAAAAAATATAAAAAACATTGTTCAAAATGATGATTTTCAATTTATTTTTAATAAAAATACCAAATCAGAAGTGGCTATTAGCGCCAAAATTGATGGTAAGATAGTTTCAGGACAAATTGATCTGTTAATTTTTGATGAAGATAAAATAATAATCATCGATTATAAAACAAATATTAATAAAAATATTTCCCTATATCGGGAGCAGTTAAATTTATATCGTAAAATAATTGCCAAAATCTATCCTGATAAAAATATTTTAACCGCTATTATTTGGACTTATTATGGTCAAATAGAATATGACGCGACCTTTACACATTGACTTTCTAATGAGGATGCCTGCTT
>JAOFKK010000084.1 GCA_028040005.1 Rickettsiales bacterium | reverse complement strand
TTAAAGTTGGGAAATGGTATTACTGATTGCAAAATAGGAATTAGGAAGATTTAGGTTAATTGACCTAAAATTTCCAAACCCTCCCTTTCATCAATATCAAAGGCAATATTCATATTTTGTACTGCCTGACCAGATGCGCCTTTGATTAAATTATCAATTACCGAAATGATAATAGCCTTATTTTTAGAGCGAGCCTTAATAATTGCAATTTTACATAAATTAGTGCCATTAACTTCTTTAATAGATGGAATATGGTCAGAAATTTTAACAAAATATTCATCCTCATATTTTGTTGTTAAACAATTAATTAAATCTTGATGCTCAAAACCATCTTCCAAATCAACATAAATAGTCGATAAAATACCGCGATTAACAGGAATTAAATGCGGGGTAAAATCAATTTGTGAATTTGATTTAGAAATTAGGTTAATTTCTTGCTCAATTTCAGCAATATGACGGTGAGATCCAATAGCATAGGCTGAAATATTCTCATTTGCTTCACAAAATAAATTGCCAATTTTTAAAGATCTACCAGCACCAGTAACCCCCGACTTAGAATCAGAAATAATATTATCTGGCTTAATTAAACAACTATTTAAAAGTGGTAATAATGGTAATAAAATTGAAGTTGGGTAACAGCCAGGACAAGCAATTAAACGCGCTTTTTTGATTTTTTCACGATTTATTTCAGGTAAAGAATATATTGCCTCTTTTTGCAAATTAATAGCCTGATGCTGCCCATACCATTTTTTATAATCATCTGTATTTTTTAAACGAAAATCAGCAGCTAAATCAATAATTCTTAAAGATTCCTTATGTTTAGAATTAAAAATATCAGCAATAATTTTTTGACTATGATTATGAGGTAAGCAAGAAAAAACAACATCTATATCAGAAAAATCCGCCTCTTGCACAGTAATTAATTTAGGCAAATCAATAATATCTAAATGTGGGTAAATCTCGGATAAATTTTTACCAGCATTGGAGTTAGCAATTAAAATTTGAATATCAGCAAATTGATGATTTTGTAAAATTCGGATCAATTCTAATCCAGTATAACCAGATGCGCCGATAATTGCTATTTTAAGTTTTTTATTCATTTCTTTAATCTTCTAAATTCTTTTGGGCTTAAAAACTTACCCTGCCATATGCCAATCTTATTATCCCTAGCTGTTTTTTCAAGCAGTTTCAATTCCGCACTCGCATCGTGAATATTATAAATAATTGCCATACCATTTTTAACCATTTCATAATTAATATTTTTATCACCATCATAACAAATTGCCAAATAACGATCATAAATATCTTTTTCTTTGGATTTACAATTTAATTCTTTATTTTTGACTAATTGGCGCAAAAATTTGGATGAAATTTCACCACATTTATATTCTTTATTATTTTTATCAAAACAAGTTTGTTTATATTCTGGCGCATCAATTTTTAATAATCTTATTTCCGCCCCTTTTTTTCTTAAAGAATCACCATCAAGAGCGAAGAAAAAGCCATTAATTTCATAAGAATCATTATTTTGGGTATTATTTTGAATGTTATTTAATAATTTTGGCTGATTTATATCTAAAATCCACAAAATTACTAATAAGATAATTGAAAATGATGAAATATATTTTAAGTTTTTTTTATAAATCATTTTAAATGTTTTTGAAAATATAAATCAATTCCCTGACTAATTGCTTTTGATATTTTTCTTTTATAAAAATCCTTTTTCATCCTCTTTTCTTCACTTCTATTGGTTAAATATCCAATTTCAATTAAAACAGAAGCCATATCGGGCGCGGTTAAAACCTTAAAGCCAGCAAAGCGATGAGTATTTTGTAAAATATGAACGCCACGATTTTTCATCACTTTAATTAACTCTCCAGCAAAAAGAGCTGAGCGATTCATGGTGTCTCTTTGTGCTAAATCAATTAAAATATCCAAAATATCACCAGAAGCTGATTTAAGGTCTGCACCACCAATAATATCGGCTTTATTTTCTTTTTGGGCTAATTTTTCTGCCTCCTTATCTGATGATTTGTTAGAGAGGGTGTAAATTGAAAATCCCTCAATATCTCTTTTATGTGATGCGTTAGCGTGAAGTGAGATAAATAAATCAGCATCTTTTCGGCGGGCAATATCAACTCTTTTAGATAGGGGGATAAATTTATCTGATGATCTAGTTAGATAAATCTTATATTTTTTCTGAGAATCAAGATATTTTTTTAAATCCAAAGCATAGGCTAAAGTAATGGTTTTTTCCTTTGTTTTATAAGGGCTAATTGCACCTGGATCCTTACCACCATGACCAGCATCAATTACAATAACAGGTTTAGTTTTTTTGGATTTTTCTATTTTTGAATCATTAATAATCTTAATAATGGTTCGGTAATATTTATCCGACATTGAAAGTGACACCTCTTCAGTAATTGTTCTAAAAATTCTAACTTTCTTTTTAGCGTCAAAAACAAGCCTTACATTAGATTTATTATTTGAAGATCTAAATCCTGTAAAAAATTTATTCTTAGGCAATTTAAAATTGCTATAATTTTTACTATTTTTAAAATCAATTACCAACCTTTCAGGACCAGAGATAGAAAAACTCTGGAAATTAACCTTTTCTTGACTGTAAATTACAATATTAGCCGATTTTTTACCTTCTAATAATATAATTGAAGTTATTTTGTTAGAAGCAAAGGAGGAAAAAACAAGGAAACAGGCTATAAATATAAAGAATCTAATAAATCTTGTAAAAAAAATGCTCATTAAAATTTTAGCAATTGGAAAAATTAACAATAGCCCATATAAGGAAATTTTTGATCTTTATTATAAAAGAGTTAAATGGAATATTATCATAAAGGAATTAGAAATAAAAGCAAGTAGCAAAAAAATTTCTGAAAAAATTATTATTGAAAAGGAAGAAAAATTACTTTTAGAAAATATTCCAAATGATTATATTGTAATTGGTCTTGACTTAAATGGTCAAAATATTTCAACTGAGGTTTTTTCAAAAATTATCAATAATTATCGCGAAGATTCTGCCAAAATTTGCTTTATTATTGGTGGAGCAAGTGGTTTTGGCCAAAAAATAAAAAAAAGAGCTAATCATATTATCGCCTTTGGTAAAATCACCCTACCCCACCTAATGGCCAGATGCGTATTAATTGAACAAATTTATCGTAGCTTTACTATTGCCACTAATCACCCATATCATTCTGGACATTAGGAATATTAACCCAATCATCTTTATTTAGGGACCGTCGTGAATCAAAGTATCCACAGAGATTTTTTTATTATTTTAAATTAAGAAGCGCAGTTTACTTAAGGTAAATGAGCATCGCAGATTTAAAAAATGGAAAAATATCAAAGGAGGCTTTAGATTCACGACGGTCCCATTTAGAATTTTATATGTTGAAGAATCCTGTACCCCACCAAAGTGTCAA
>JAOFKK010000083.1 GCA_028040005.1 Rickettsiales bacterium | reverse complement strand
ACTACATGACATTGCAAAAACCGGACTGCCGAGATAGATTGCCCCACCAAAATCACAGATTTTGACTAGAAGGTCAAAAAAAGCTGTTCGCTTTTTTCTGCGTCCTTCGCCTATGTCCACAAAATATTGTCTCACGACAATATTTGGTTTCAAGGGGAGTTTAAGACCGTACTTGTTGCAAATCTTCTATAATTATATTCAATAGTTGAAAAAATTATTCTTTATTATAAAATAGCCTCCTTGCGCAAGTAATAATTAAGTAAATAAAATGCAATTAAAATGCAATTAGATAAAACAGTTTTTTTTAGTTCAAACCTACCTTTCATTACCGAGATATATCAAAAATATCTTGAAAATCCATCATTAATTGACTCTAGTTGGGTTGATTTTTTTAATGAAAATTCCGACGATATTGAAAAATTATTAGAAGATAAAGAAGGTGCTTCTTGGTCAAAAAAAGATATTTCTGTCTTAAATTTTAATTATGATATTTCTTCAATGGCTAGGCCTGAAGAAAAAAAGGCTAAAAAAACTAATAAAGGCGCTGATTTAGAAATTAAAATCAATAATCTTATTGCTGCTTACAGAAATTTTGGCCATTTAAATGCTGATTTAGATCCTTTAAAGCTTACAAAAAATAACTTTCCAATTGAAATTGACCCAAAATTTTACAATATATCTAATGAGGAATTAAATAAAGAAGTTGATCTAAAAGGTAAATTAGGCTTCAAAAAGGCTAAAATTACCGACATTATCAATAAATTAAATCAAACCTATTGCTCAAAAATTGCTTCAGAATTTGAATATATTAGAGATTTTAAACAAAAACAATTTTTAGAAGAAAAAATTGAAAAATTAACTGACGAAAAATTATCTGTCTCTGATCAAAAAAGAATTTTAAAAGATATTATCCGCACTGAAAATTTTGAACAATTTTTACATAAAAGATTTCCTGGTGCTAAGAGATTTTCGGTTGAAGGTGGTGATAGCTCAATTAATGCTGTGGAAGAAATTATTGAAAATTCTGCTAAAAATCAGGTCAAAAAAATTATCATTGGCATGGCTCACAGAGGTCGTCTTAATGTTTTAACTGGTGTTATGGGTAAACCTTACTCTGAAATGATTGCTGAATTTAAAGGCAAGCCCGGTATTCCAAAATCTATTACCAAATCTGGTGATGTAAAATATCACATGGGCTATGCTAATAGTCGAGAAATTGCAGGCAATAAAGTTGATCTTTCTTTGGCTTTCAATCCCTCACATTTAGAAGCTGTCAATTCTGTTGTTTGTGGCAGGGTTCGTGCCAAGCAAGATTTATATGGCGATAAGGATCGTAAATCTGCTTTAGCAATCTTAATTCATGGTGACGCTGCTTTTGCTGGTCAGGGTTCAGTCGCTGAAAATCTTATGATGAATGGTTTAGATGGCTATAATACTGGTGGCGTAATTCACATTATCACCAATAATCAAATTGGCTTTACTGCCAACCCTAATGATTCTCGTAGTACAACCTACGCTTCCGACCTTGGTAAGGCAATTGATGCTCCGATTTTTCATGTTAATGGTGATGATGTAGAAGCTGTTGCTAAAATTTCCAAATTAGCGGTTGAATTTCGTCAAAAATTCCAAAAAGACATTATTTTAGACATAGTTTGCTATAGAAGATATGGTCATAATGAAGGTGATGAGCCTTTATATACTCAACCTATTATGTATAAGGTAATTAAAAACCACCCTACTTTAAAAAAAATCTATTCTGACAAATTAATTTATTCTGGCGCAATTTCTAATGATGAATTTAAAACATTAAATGATGAATTTAACTCTCATTTAGAAGAATCCTTTGCTAAATCTGAACAATATGAAGCAAAAAAAGGTGATTGGCTAGAAGGTGATTGGAAAAATATTAAAGATGGTGACAATAAAATACCCGAAACTGGCATTGCAACCGATAAATTAAAAGATATTTTTGCTAAAATTAGCCAAATTCCAGAAAACTTTACTATTAATCCAAAAATTGCTAAACAATTAGAGCAAAAAATTAAAATTTTTAACTCAGAAGAAAACATAAATTGGGGGATTGCCGAATCTTTAGCTTTTGGCTCATTAATTGCAGAAGGATCTAATGTTAGAGTTACTGGTCAAGATGCTGGTAGAGGTACTTTTAGTCATCGTCATTCTGTACTTACTGACTATGAAACTGGTCAAAAAATTGACACTTTAAACAATATTAAGGGCGCTAATTATGAAGTTTATGATTCAATTTTATCAGAATATGCTGTTCTTGGTTTTGAATATGGCTATTCCTTATCATCACCAAATAATTTAACTATTTGGGAAGCGCAATTTGGTGATTTTGCTAATGGTGCGCAAATTATTTTTGATCAATTTATTACATCAAGCGAGGTTAAATGGTTGAGAAAATCTGGCTTAGTTTGCTTACTACCTCATGGTTATGAAGGCCAAGGCCCTGAACATTCTTCTGCTCGTTTAGAAAGATTTTTACAATCAGCGGCTGACAATAATACAAGAATTTGCAATATTACCAATCCGGCAAATTTTTTCCATGCTTTGCGTCGTCAAATTCACAGCAATGATCGTAAGCCTTTAATTGTAATGTCACCAAAATCATTACTTCGTCACAAATTAGCAGTTTCAAAATTAGAAGAATTTGCGCCAAAAACCAAATTTCAACCTATTTTAACTGAAAATTCTGATGTTAAAAAGGTTAAAAAGGCTATTTTATGTTCTGGTAAAATTTATTATGACTTATTGGAAGCTAGGGAAGCTAAAAAATTAGATCATATTACTATTATTAGATTGGAAGAAATTTACCCTTTCCCATCTGACCTGGTTAAAAAAGAATTACAAAAATATAAATTAACAGATATTGTCTGGTGTCAAGAAGAGCCAAAGAATATGGGTAGTTGGTTCTTTATTCGTGATTATATTGATGAAATTTTGGAGGAGTCAAAAATTAATCTTAGATTAAAATATGCAGGTCGCGTTGCTTCGGCCTCCCCCGCTACTGGCTACGGATCTTACCATAAGGAAGAGCAGCAAAATTTAATTAATGAGGCTTTATTGTAGGGGTTGACTGATTGGTTTTTTATGTTGTAACAGGAGGTAACTTGATTGGTTTTTTATGTTGCGATATCGCGTACCCCACCATAATTGCTGCGCAATTCTGACTCCCCTATGTTACGATAAATTTTATTTCCAATAAAATTTATCTTCAAGGGGAGTTTAAGACCGTACTCGATGCAAGAACTCCCCTTGCAATAAAATATTATTAAAAATAATATTTTATGAACATAGGGGTAAAAAGCAATCAAGGCGCTTTTTTTGTCTCAAGGCGCGAAGCGACTTGGTGGGGTACGGGATATTGCAACATAACACAGATAATCAATCTACCTCCTGTCGCAACATAAAAATTACTTTAGTTAAATTATTTGTTGCAACAAACTACATAATATTGCAAAAA
>JAOFKK010000082.1 GCA_028040005.1 Rickettsiales bacterium | reverse complement strand
AAATAATTTTGAGCAAATTATCAGTGGAGAGAAGGAGAATAGCTTATATCAAGGAACTCACTCAATGAAGGTGGAAGAAAATTCATTGCTTGCTCATATTTATAAAGAGCAAGATCCAAATATTGACTTAGGAAGCATAAAGGAGTTAAGCATCCACCATCAAGGATGTTTTGCAGAAAACATTTCTGATAAATTAGAAATAGTTGCCACTTCTCCAGATGGAGTTATTGAAGCTGTTGAGCATAAAAATCATCCAAAAATGTTTTTATTAACCCAGTTTCATCCAGAATGTAATGCTAGTGGCATAGCTTTGTCTTTGGTCAAGAAGTTGATAGAATCTTAACTTAGAAAATTTATATTTTTAACATCATTTTTGCTTTATTATTAAAATAAAAAATATATTTTATTTGTAACGCACATACAGATTACTTTAGTGGCGATGTAATGACGTGAATTTTAGTTAACCTGAGGAAATTCCTCACTTGGCAACGGTTTGTGTTATCACTACCATTATATAAAGGAATATGCTGCTAGATTTAATCAAAATAAGAAGATTAATTACCAATCAACCTACTCTTGGAGATGGCCACTTTGGCATAAGCGATGACTCTATCCGAAAGTTAAATTCATCAATTCCAATATCAGTAATTGAGACAAATTTAATTCAGAAACAAGCTCAGGATTTTGTGGGGTTGTTTCCTGGCAAGGCTATGTATGCGGTAAAATGCAATCCAGATAAGATCTTCCTCAAATTCCTATATGCAGGAGGCATTGATTGTTTTGATGCGGCCTCGCTTGGTGAAATTAAATTAATCCGTAAATTATTTCCTCGAGCCACTATTTACTTTATGCACCCCATTAAATCTCCAGAAGCTATTTTTGCAGCTTACTATACTCATGGTGTTAAATCCTTTGTAATTGATTGTCGTGGTGAGCTTGATAAAATTATGCAAACTCTACCAGACGCTAAGGATTTAGAACTTTTTGTGCGCATCGGTGTGTCCGGCGGTAATGTGGCTACTGATTTTTCAACTAAATTTGGTGCCAAACTTGATGATGCAGTTTCTTTGCTAAAAGCTTGTCGTCAGAGATGTAAATCTCTAGGGGTGGCTTTTCACGTTGGTACACAATGTATAGATCCAGAAATTTATGGTACCGCTATACGCTACGCAGCAAATCTTGTGGTAAAAAGTGGCGTAACTATTGAATGTTTAGATATTGGAGGCGGATTTCCTGCTGATTTAGATATAAACAAACCTTTGCCGCCACTTAAGAATTATATGGACGTTATTTCCAATGCTCTAGACGATGTAGGCTTAGAGAATGTAAAGTTATTATGTGAAGCTGGGCGTGGGTTAGTAGCTAATGGTGGTTCTTTAGTGGTTCGTATTGAAGGCAGGAAGGATGATATTCTCTATATTAATGACGGCACTTATGGCGGCTTATTTGAGGCAGGAGGGGCTATTGGCTTATCTTACCCAGCTCGCCTCATAAGAAAAGAGGGGCGTGATTGTGAAAAGGAATTAATTCCTTTTCGCTTTGCAGGACCGACATGTGATTCTGTAGATATGATGAACGGCCCTTTTATGTTACCAAGGGATGCAAAAGTTGGTGATTGGATTTCTCTTGATAAATTAGGAGCCTATGGTGAAGTCTCGCGCACGAATTTTAATGGCTTTGGCGAAGTTAAGAAAATTATTATTAATGAATCTCGTTCTTAGACTTTATAGACATAGCCCAATTAATTTACATAAAAATGTAGGGGTGTTATGAGTGTATTAAGCATATTTATTCTGATCTATTTATTAATTTCAATTTGTATAGGACTTTATGTAAGCTCGCGCGTGCATAATTCATCTGATTATGTTGTCGCTGGGCGCTCATTACCTATCTATATTACCATTGCAACAGTATTTGCCACATGGTTTGGATCTGAGGCAGTTCTGGGAATTCCAGCCACTTTTATAAAGTCTGGACTGGGAGGGGTTGTAGCTGATCCATTTGGCGCTGGATTATGCTTAATCTTTGTTGGTATATTTTTTGCCGCACGCCTTTATCGCATGAAACTTTTAACAATCGGCGATTTTTTCCGTAGACGTTATAATAAAAAAGTGGAATTACTCATATCAATAGCTATTTGCATTAGCTATTTAGGCTGGGTATCTGCACAAATAGTGGCTCTTGGTCTAGTTATTAATTTAGTATCCGGTGGATTAGTTTCTAATGAATTTGGCATGATGATTGGCATAAGCACTGTGCTTATTTACACTATTTTTGGAGGCATGTGGTCAGTAGTTATTACTGATTTTATTCAAATGATAATTATATTAATTGGGTTAATAGCTGTTGCTTGGTTAGTTTCAAATCGTTTTGATGGTGGAGCTATTGAAATAATTAAACACGCCAGTGCAAATAATAAGTTTGAATTTTGGCCCAAACCAAATCTTGCAGCCATCTTGGCATTTATTGGTACATTTATAACTTTAGCACTCGGCTCTATTCCTCAACAAGATGTATTTCAGCGTGTTATGTCAGCTGGGAACGAGAAAATAGCAGCGCGTGGCACGGTTATTGGTGGAAGCTTCTATATCATCTTTTGTTTTGTGCCTATTTTTATTACCTATGGAGTAGTAATGCTAGATCCAGGTCTACTAGAAACCTATACTTCTACAAATGGAGATTTTCAACGTATTTTACCCGAATTCATCCTTAATGAAGTGCCATTATTTATTCAAATATTATTTTTTGGAGCGTTATTATCTGCTATAATGTCAACTGCCTCCGGTACATTACTAGCGCCATCAGCAATTTTAGCAAATAATATATTTAAAGATATACTCAAATTAAGTGATAAAGGACTATTAATCGCCCTGCGTATTTGTGTGTTAATATTTAGTATTATTGTTACACTATACGCCTATCTTAGTAGTTCAGCCGGGTTAAGTATTTTTGAAATGGTAGAAAATGCATATTTAGTTACTTTATGTGGCGCTTTTGTGCCATTTGCATTTGGGGTGTATTGGTCAAAAGCCAATAGTTCAGGCGCTTTATTATCCATTTTTCTGGGAGTTAGCACTTGGATTATTTTAGAGGTAATAAGCATTTATATGCCAAATAACAACATATTACTTGTCCCTCCTCAATTAATGGGGTTTATAATGGCCATAATAGGGATGTTATCCGGAAGTTTATTTTTTACTGATAAAAACTAGGAAATTAATTTTTTGTTACATTTCTACAGGAATTTTTAACTTAACCTCTTTTTGTTGTATGATCTTATAATTAAACTGAAGTTCTTTACTTGAATAGTCGTTCTGTATTTATGCTCTTATTTTAAATTTAATTCAACCAAAATCCTTCCCTTCTCGCCCTCAAACCTAATTCCCTCATCTTCAAATACCCCAACCACTTTTTGCATCGTCTCAATTCTTAAATTTCTAGCACCTCTTTCAAAGTCGCCAATCGTTGATTTGGTGATTCCAGCTTTTTTACACAACTCCTCCTGATTCCAATCTAGAAGCATTCTGGCGGCTTTGCACTGTTTGTAATTAATTATT
>JAOFKK010000081.1 GCA_028040005.1 Rickettsiales bacterium | reverse complement strand
ACAAAATAAATTATCAGAAGAAAAAGATCACAAAAATGAAGAAGCAAAGAAAATTGCTCAGAAGAATTTTGATGAATGGCACGAAAGTTCAACAGACTTTTTTGATCATTACCAAATAGCTCTAAATAAATCCTCATTTAAAAGAGCAGCCTTCTTCTTACACCAAACAGCAGAATCTTGTTTAAAAACAATAACTCTGGTTTTTACTAATTATTGCCCCAATGAACATTATTTAAGATTTATTCAAGATGATATTGAGGATTTTTATCCTCAAATCAATGATTTTTTCAAAATTGACAAAAAGGAAGATAAAAAAAGAGTTTTACTCCTAGAATATGCCTATATTGGCGGTAGATATGATCCTGATTTTCATATTTCAAAAAAAGATCTAGAAATTTTAGAAATTGATGTCAAAAAGCTTTTAGAAATAACTAAAAAGATTTGTAAGGAAGAGATTAAAAATTTAAATAAGGCGTGAATTATAATGGTCAGTTGCAGGTCGTGATTGGAAGGGTAATATCAAGTTCTTAAAATTATTGCTTTTTTGTCAAATAATATTATAATAAGAATTATTCTTATTTATTATTAATAATTGTTAATTCAAAATGACAAAGACACAAACATTAAGTTTAGGACAATATTGGAATCATTTTATTGAAGATGCGCTTAAGATCGGTCGCTATTCTTCAGCAAGTGAAGTTGTTCGTAACGCTTTAAGATTGCTTGAAGAAAAGGAGGCTAACTCAAAATTAGAAATGCTGCGATCAGCCTTAATGGAGGGTGAAGAAAGTGGAGATGCTGGAAAATTGGATATGAAGGAAATTAAAAAATCAGCCAAAAGTAAAATAAAATAAAACCATGAAAATCCACATTAGCTTTAAGGCCAAAAAAGATCTTGAAAATATCTGGGTTTACTCTTTTAAAGAATGGGGTGAAAAACAAGCTGATAAATATTTTGACGAGCTAGATATTTCAATTAATGAGACTCTATTCCAAAATCCTAAAATTGGAGTTATTTGCGATTATATTCAATCAGGATATGGGCAATATCAAATTAACACAGAAGAAAATTTATATTGTTCGATTACTTCATAGAAGTATAAAATTTGAGAAGCATTTTCCAAAAAGACTTAAGCATGGCTAATTTACTATATTATCTTTTAAAAAATTTTTCATGTTTTAATTATTATAATAATTTTTCCATCTTCTTCCTTAAAAAATACTCCCTCTTTTTCAAAAATACTTCTAATTGCAATAGCTGTAGTTATGGGGTTTTTAGTTTGATTTTTCTCAAATTTAACAATGGCTAATTTTTTTAATCCTATTTTATTTGCTAAATCTTCCTGATTCCAATCAAGCCAAGATCTGGCTAATTTGCTAAATTTTCTAATAATATTAATATTTTCTTCTTGCATAATATAATTATCTAAAGCATACTTTTATTATGTTATACACATATGTATGATTATATAATAACTAAAATGTCTAAAATATGCAAAGTAAAAATATAATGAAGCAAGCAAACTTGATATTTAATGATGCTTTGCTCTTAAAAAAAGAAGAAAAGAGGTTTTTGTTTTTTCCGCAATTAACTTTCTTAAAAGTTAAATTTAAAAATCATGACAAATAAAAAAATATCTCTTTATACTAATAAAGAAGAAAAGGAGCTTAAAGAATTGATGAATCAATTTGATAATAAGATTATTGATTCTGATTATTTTGGTCAAAAAAGCATGGAATATTTTATATTATGCGAGGGTAGGAAAAACAGAATTAGGTTTAACAATCTTACAGAAGATGATATTAAAAATGGCTTTACGCCATGTAATTTTCCTTATCTTATGGATAGTGCTTTTTATAGTGAAGAAGAGTGTCAAAGATTCTGGAAAGTCAATAAAAAAAATAAGTCATAATTTTATTAGGGTAATAGAGTTAAATACAATATTTGATTTCAAGGGGAATTTTGGAATGAATCTGTGAGAAACTCCCCTTGAAGATAAATTTTATTGGAAATAAAATTTCTCGTAACATAGGGGTAAAAAGCAATCAAGGCGCTTTTTTGTCTCAGAATTGCGTAGCAATTATGGTGGGGTACGCGGTGTTACAACATATAAATTGCCACTCCAGTTACCTCCTGTCACAACACACAAAAAACAAGATATTATTTGCCAGTCAGAAATTGATGACGGCGCAGAATTTAAAAATTTTAATCAAACTCTAAGGTAATGGTGTGCGTTGCGACAAGTGGTAACTGGTTGGTGATTTTATGTTGTGACAGCAGATAATTTATCTCAGAAATTTCTGATTGACCAGTTTCTGTTTTTAGTTTGGTTTTTTTTAAATTTAGCAATAGCTAATTTTGTAATCCTATTTTATTTGCTAAATTTTCTAATAATATTAATATTTTTTTCTTGAATAATATAATTATCTAAGGCATAAAGGGTTTATGCAGATGAGATGTTTGATCTAATTAAAATAATAAAATATGTCTAATAAACCGCCCCCAACTCCAATTCTAAAACCACATCCAGACCCTCATCTCAAGCTAAGTCCTCTAGATTTAGGAGATCCTGCAGTTCCATTAGGTACAAAAGATCCTAGCCCATATCTTACAAAAGCAGCTGCTGCAAAAGTAAGTTCAGAGGAAGAGACACATCCTAAAAGATAAACTTCTTTACCTCAAATAATTGAAATAATTTTAAAATTTTAATCAAACACTAAGGTAACGGTGTGCGTTGCGACAAGTGGTAACTGGTTGGTTTTGATGTATTGCGACAGAAGGTAACTGATTGATTTTTTTGCGTTGAGGTGTGAGGTAACTGGATTAGATGTTTTATGTTGCGGCATCGCGTACCCCACCAAAAAGCTTCCTCCCCCACAATAATTATCGATACTCCATTGCCCTAATAATCATCCTAATCAGGAGTCTTGAGACCTTTGTAAAACAAAGGTTAAAAGACTTCTTTGCTATGGTAAATATACTGTAGTAATTCCTTCTGTGTAAGGAAAAAAAACCTGTAGATATTTATTCTTTTTCTTTATGAATCTTCCGGTAATAACCATAAGAGAAATAGAAAGAGAGGTGCAAAATAACAACCTCTTAAATCTTTCATATTTATCTATTTTACTGGATTCTAAGTTAAATCCTCCGCTTTTATGATCATAGAAGGTTTTTTCTATAGAAAATCTATCTTCATATATAATTTGAGCTCTTCTAGTTGTTATCTCCTTAAGGGAAGTGCATATATACCATTTATTATCTGGATCTTCCTCTTTTGATATTATAAATATGGTTTCTTTTCTACCCCAAGAATTAATGAATAAATCTTTAAATTTTTTACATCCATTTTTATTAGTCTGCAGATTTTCTAACTTATCTATTTTTGAGTATTTTTCATCGGTCAATTTAGTCAATAAATTGCCCTTAGTCCTTATTAAATAATCAAATCCATTATCTAAACAAAGTTTTGTAAATCTTTGATTTCCAAACCCTCTATCAGCCACGATTAAATAAGAATATTTATCAGATAAAACATGTCTTAAACCCTTTATAAAAGCTAACTCCATCTTGATTTGACTATTCTGATTTTTTCTCTTTGGACATCTTCTAATTGTAAAATAAATTGGCATAGATCTGCCA
>JAOFKK010000080.1 GCA_028040005.1 Rickettsiales bacterium | reverse complement strand
CTTTTTGCCTCATGAAAAATTCACCAATTAAAAAGCAATTAATATTATGTTTTTGCATTAATTTTATATCTTCCTTGCTAGAAATACCGCTTTCACAAACAATAATTTTATCATTTGGAATTTTTTTTGATAAATTAATCGAATTATTAATATCGATTGTCATATTTTTAAGATTGCGATTATTAATGCCAATTAATTTGGTTTGTAATTTTAAGGCTTTTTGCAATTCTTCTTCATTATGAATTTCAACCAAAATATCTAATTCATTTTCAATAGCAATTTGTTCTAATTTAATAGCCTCCTCTTCAGATAAAATTGACATAATTAATAAAATACAATCAGCACCAATTAATTTTGCTTGATAAATTTGGTAAGGATCAATGATAAAATCTTTGCGAATAAGTGGTAAATTAACCTCTTTTTTAATCTGTGTTAAATATTTTTTAGACCCTTGGAAGAATTTTTCATCCGTTAAAACCGAAATACAGCTAGCGCCAGAATTTTCATAAATTTTAGCAATTTGTAAATGATCAAAATCTTCACGAATTACACCCTTGCTTGGTGAGGCTTTTTTAACTTCAGCAATTATTGCAATATTTTTCTTGGTAATATCAGATTCTATTTTTGCAATGAAGGAGTTTTTAACAAAATCTTTAATTTTTAATTGGTTTTTTAACTCATCAAATGGCAAAAGGCTTTTTTCTTCTGTAATTTCTTTTCTTTTTTGCTGAACTATTTTATCTAAAATCATAACATTTTTCATATCTCTTGTCGGTAGTAACCTCTCTACGCCCTGCTGCATGCGGCACTGATACAGGTGTGTTTGGTGGTTTTTTTAAATTAAATCTGATTCCTCTATCATCTTTTGTGCATATTTGATCTTTTATTACAAATTGCGCAATTAAATTTTCACCTTGATAAACGGTAAGATCTCCATCTTTTAAAATTACCTTATCATCATCGGTGCTAAATTTACCTTTAAATAAAAAATTACGATGTTTATTATCTTGAAGTTTTAAAATACTTTGTTCAGCATTTTTAAGGTCTATGTTTTTTGATTCTACACAAAGTTGAGAGTCGCCAAGAGTAAATATCTTTTCTTTACTATTAATATCTAATTTGTAACATGCATCCCTTGTTATTAAAAATTCTGCTACAACTTCAATATTTCGTAAAAAGCATAAATTCCCCTCTATTAATATTAATTTATCTTTAAGTTCTTGATATTTGCCAAAAAATTCAACTTCAGATTGCTGATCATCATGAGTGCTTCTAAAAGAAATAGCAATTCCTTCTTGAGGCTTAACACTTGCTGAGATGATGTCACTATAGTGAATGACAAAGGGCATGATTATATCAATTTAAATTTCACTTGCACTCATTCTTCTTGCTTCATCCTCGGCAGTTAAATTATCGATAAATTCATCCAAATCACCACCCATAACTTCATCAATTTTATATAAAGTTAAATTAATGCGATGATCAGAAACTCTACCTTGTGGGAAGTTGTAAGTTCTAATTCTTTCTGACCTATCGCCAGAGCCAACTTGGCCTTTACGATTTTCAGATCTTTCCTTGTCTAATTCTGCCCTTTTGGCGTCATAAATTCGTGATCTAAGGATTTTCATGCCTTTTTCACGATTTTTATGTTGTGATTTTTCATCCTGTTGTGAAACCGTGATGCCAGTTGGAATATGGACAATTCTTACTGCCGAATCAGTAGTATTAACTGATTGACCACCAGGGCCCGATGCTCTAAAAATATCAATTCTTAAATCCTTTTCATCAATTTTAATATCAACTTCTTCAGCCTCAGGAAGTACCGCTACAGTTGCGGCGGAAGTGTGAACACGGCCAGAAGACTCAGTTTCTGGTACTCTTTGCACGCGATGTACGCCAGATTCAAATTTTAATCTTGCAAATACATTTTTACCCGAAATAGTAGCAGAACCTTCTTTGCAGCCACCAATACCAGTTTCGGCAAAAGAGATAATTTCAAATTTCCAACCTTGTTTTTCGGCATATCTTTGATACATATTAAACAGGCTAGTTGCAAAAAGCGCAGCTTCTTCACCGCCAGTTCCTGCCCTTACCTCTAAAATGGCATTTTTTTCATCAGCCTCATCCTTTGGAAGTAGGGCGATTTTAATTTTTTCAGTTAATATTTTTAATGTTTTTTCACCTTCTGTTTTTTCCTCTTCTAGCATTTTTTTCATCTCATCATCACCTTCTTTGAGCATTTCTATAGCATCATTAACATCTGTTGCTGTTTTTTTATATTCATTAATTATCTCAATTACTGGGCCTAAATCAGAATATTCCTTAGAAATTTTAGCATAATCATCGCCCAAAGCAGCTGGATCCATGATTTTTTTAGATAATTCTTGATAATGCTTTAAAAGAGCATCTAATTTGGAGTCTAATGACATTATTTTTTAACTTTTAAGATTTTTTTACAGCCATCTGAGAGTTTTTTCCTCAAATTATAGCAATAATTAGTAATATGAGCAAAAATTAAACCAAAAAGGAAAAAAATAATCAATAAAATAAACAAACGAATATCAGCCTCATAACCTAAGGGACTAAGAGAAATTGTAACATAAAAGCGATTATTGACAAAAAATATAATTGCAATAATCGAAAAAATGGTAATAATTATCTTTTTGATAAAATTTAGCATATATGAATAGAAAAAATTTTGATATTGCCATAATTGGTGGCGGTTTTGCTGGCCTTTCCACCGCTCTTTCACTATCAGATATTAGCCCTGATTTGTCAATTGCATTAATTGAAAAAACAGATTTTTTAGCTAAAAAAAGAGCTTCTGACGGTAAAAATTTTGCCATCTCCAATAATTCTATAAAATTATTTCAAAAGATCAATATTTGGGATAATTTAAAAGATAAGGCCGGTAAAATTAAAGATATTACCATTAGCGATAAAGATTCCCCTTTTTATTTACATTTTGATAGTAACATTTTTGAGGGTTCAAAGCAAATGGGCGTCATGCTTAAAAGTCATGATATTTATAATCAGCTTTGTGATCGAATTGCAATTCAAAAAAATATTCAAATTTTTGCTCCAAATTCTTATCAAGATATTAATTTTGATGATCATAAAAGTGAAATTATCTTTGATGATTCTTCTAAAATTTCTGCCAAATTAATTATCATTGCCGATGGTCGTAAATCATATTTTAGGGAAAAATTTCAGATTGAAACTAATTATAAACATTATGATCAAACCGCTTTAGTTTTTGATATCAAACATTCTAATGATCATAAAAATATCGCTTATGAAAAATTCTTCCCCGAAGGTGCTTTTGCAATTTTACCGCTAAAAGAGCAAAATAAATCTTCGATTGTTTGGATGGTAAAAACTGACTTAAAGGATATTTACCTTAATTTTGATCAGGAAAATTTAACCAATCAATTAAGAAAAAAAACCGGAGATGATTTAGGTGATGTCAAAATTACCAGTAAGGTTTTTTCCTATGATTTAGAATTAATTTATCCCAAAGAGTATTTTTATAAAAAAGCTCTTCTAATTGCTGATGCAGCTCACGCTATTCATCCAATTGCTGGTCAGGGTTTTAATCTTGGTATTAAAGATATTATGATTTTAACTGATTTGGTCGCAAATAATTTTAAAATTGGGGAAGAAATTAACTCTGATGAATTAATCGCAAAATATAATAAATTTGCCAAATTTGAGGCTAAAAAAATGATTCTAGCCACTGATAATCTAGATAAATTATTTTCTAACAATATTTTGCCAGTAAAAATTGCTCGCGATTTAGGGTTGGCAATTACCCAAAAAATCCCTAAATTAAAAAAATTATTTATTAAGATTGCTGGGGGTTAGAATT
>JAOFKK010000008.1 GCA_028040005.1 Rickettsiales bacterium | reverse complement strand
TTTATCAATAAATTTACTTAAATTTTCCTACAGCAAAAATTGCTTTAAAGATGGGAAATGGTATAAGATCAAAATCATAACTTATGGTGGGGCCGGTAGGGATCGAACCTACGACCAAGACGTTATGAGCATCCTGCTCTAACCGCTGAGCTACGGCCCCCAGTTAAATAAATTATTGTGAATCTAGAATTTCCCTGATATTTTGCCATTTTTATAATCTGCGATGCTCACTTACCTTAAATAAAATGCGCTTCTTAATTTAAAACAATAAAAATCTCTAAGGATATTTTAGCTTATAACAATGTGTTAAAAAAACTGTATTATCAATAATATTTTTTACTTTCTAAAAAGCAAGCTGCTTTAATACCATTTCCTAACTTTAAAGCAATTTTTGCTGTAGGAAAATTTAAGTAAATTTATTGATAAATGAGATTTTTGTAGGTATTTTTCAGAGGGATTTATCCAAATATAATATTAAATAAATTATAGGTAACTATTTTTAATTCAGAAAAAATATTTGTTACCGCTTTACCACCATTAGATTCGGGCTCAAGATTAAATAAAGCAATCACATTATCAACAGTAATAATTCCAGTTAAAAAAGATAAAAAGAACATTCCAGTTATAAATATTAATATGTGAAAAGTTATTTTAAATATTTTGCTAGCCATCTTAATTAATAATATCTAATTTTTGCGTTTTGTTTTTATCAATTTTATCAAAAACATCTTCCCAAGTACCAGTTGTTGAAGCCTTAGAATATTCAGTCACCCTATTTTCAAAAAAGTTTGTATGTTCAACACCATTAAGAATTTCATCGAGCCAAGGCAATGGATTATCATCAATCATGTAAATATCTTTAAGCCCTAATTGTGACAATCTTCTATCTGCAATATATCTGATATATCTTTTAATCTCGCGAGCAGTAAGACCTTCAATTGCACCCATTTCAAATGCTAAATCAATAAAAGCATCTTCAAAATGGACAATAGTTGCGCAAGCTTCATAAAGATTACCACGAAGATCCTCATTCCAAACTTCTGGATTTTCTTTTACAAAAGTGTGAAATAATTTAATGATAGATTCAGTATGAAGAGACTCATCTCTTACAGACCAAGTAACAATTTGCCCCATTCCCTTCATTTTGCCAAATCTTTGGAAACTAAGTAAAATAGCAAAAGACGCAAATAATTGCAGCCCTTCGGTAAAGCCACCAAATACTGCTAAAGTTGTAGCAATATCTTGATTGGTGCTAACACCAAATTTTTGCATATAATCATATTTATCCTTCATTTCTTTATATTTCATGAAGGCCTGATATTCTACCTCTGGTATTCCAATAGTATCTAATAAATGTGAATAGGCTGCAATATGGATAGTTTCCATATTAGAAAAGGCCGAAAGCATCATTTGTACCTCAGTTGGTTGAAAAACTTGGCTATAATGCTTCATATAGCAATTATTAACCTCGATATCTGCCTGAGTAAAAAATCTAAAAATTTGAGTTAAGAGATTTTTTTCAGATGTAGTTAAATTATGTTTCCAATCACGAACATCATCAGCCAAAGGAACCTCTTCTGGAAGCCAGTGAATTTGCTGTTGTTTTAACCAAGCATCATAAGCCCAAGGATATTTAAAAGGTTTGTAAATATGAGGCGCGTTTAATAATGACATAGGTAAATATATTTATTGATAAGTTGGCATAATGAGATCTTTGTATTAATTGAAGCAATATATTTTTAAATGATTTTTTAGCGTAATATACCCACTATTGGGATAAAATCATTGAATTTTTCTGAAAATTAGCAGAAAGTCAATTATGCAAAGGTCTCATAATATATAAAGGTCTCTTTAGGGTAAATTTTATAAAATAAGGAAATAATATTCAATCAAATATTCTCAATTTCTAGGATAGTTTTTATAAAAAAATCACGATCATAAATTCCGGGATGTGGGATAGTAAGTTTATTCTTAATATTAATTTTTAGATCTGAAATTTTAGCGATATCAATATCTATTTCTCTTGGAGACCATTTTTCTCTGTCAATTCTACCTAATTTTTTTTCAATTTTTTTACAAATATCCAATATTGCTATTGGTTGAAATTGCACCAGATCAATATCGGCACTCATTGCCATATTTAAAAAATCAATATCCCACTCTTTAGGTGAATTTGGCAAAATCATAGCTTTATTTTGTAAAAAACTGGATTTTTTAATATTGATTAGCTTTAAATCATAAATCAAATGGTCGATGGCCAAATTTAAATTATACTTTCTATCTCCTAAATTTGATCCAAGGCAAAAAATAATTCTTCGATTATCATGGATCATATTATCTTATTTAAAATTCTATATCCATCAAATATTGAATTAAAATCAAATGAATTATGAGCAGAATTTAAAAATAGATTATGATATTTCTTTGATTTTTGTATAGTTTCGTGATCTAAAAAATATTCTTGCCTTATTAATTGATGATCAATTTTTTTATAATCTTTAATTCCTAGCAATTCTAATTGATCAAATCTGTTAAAATATTCATTGTTAGGTTGATTATTAAAATCATTATAATCATCTTTGCTAATATCAATTTTTACTATATAGTGACCATCATTTTTATAATATAAGCAATTATTTGATGAATCTTTTATGTTATATTTAATTTTATTTTTAACATTATCCTCTTTGGTGAAAAAAATAATTTGATAATATTTGCTGGTTTTTAAATTTATTTTGATTGATTTTAATAAATTAATATTGTTATTTTCAGCTTGAATAATATATTGATCGGCCACAAATACCTTTTTATTTGTATTAATTCCGGTAATTTTATGATGATTATTTAAAATATTTTTAATTTCTAGATTTTTCTCAAATTTAACCTTATATTTATTTTTACATATTTGATCCAAATCATTAAGGAAAGATTTTTTATCAATTGTAAAACTATTTTTTGATAGGATTATTCCTGGTATATTTTCTATAATATATTCCGACTCAAGACCTGTTTCTTTAAAATTATCAATATTGAATATTTTATAATTTTTATTACTATTAATATCTTCCACATCCTTCTGAAAAAAGCCCTTATTATTATATAAATATAGCAATCCTTGACATTGATTTTGTAATATTATTCGTTCATTTGCTACCAATTCATTAAAATGAGTTATGTTTTTAACAACCGAATTATTAAATTGTTTATTTTGTAGTTTTTGTTGAAAAATTGATATTAATTTTGATTTAAAACTTACATTAGAATCATTTGATATAAATGATTCATTAGAAAGTAAAATTACATTTTTATTAATATCGTGTGATTTTTTTTCATCTTCAATTATAGTAATATCATGACCCTTTTGCGCTAAATAATAGGCATTAATTAAACTATTTATTTTTGACCCTAAGATAATAAATTTCATTTAGAACTTTTTATAATGTAAATTGATAATTGAAAATTAAATTGTGACCAGGCTCCTATCATAAGACCTTTGCATAATTAAAGTAATTTGATTAGAAAATCAATTGTGCAAAGATCTCATCCTAAGCTAAATTTTAATATAACTATCTAAATATTGTCAATTGATATATTTGATATTGATTTAATTTAATATTTGGTTTAAAGTTTGGGATGAATTTATTGATATCTTTCATTAAAATATAATTATACCATCTATCAGGTTATCTTTGTACCCAAATATTAAACTATGATTTTAACTTTACGTAAGTTTTTTACTGCAATTTTAATATCTATATTTCTATATTCTTGTAATCATGATTTTACTGATTCCAGATTATCAAGAGATGTTGTGCGAGATGCAATTATCAAAAAAAGAATAGCCAAAAAAAATACAAATATTGCACAAGATCAATATGCACCTTCTATACCTAGGGTTTCTAAAATGATTATCACCCCACCTAAGCCAGAATTGCAATATGGTGACCAATTAATTTCTTTTTCTGTTGCTGATCCTGTTCCTGTAAAGGATATATTATTTGAACTGGCTCGCATTACTGATACTGAAATGGATATTAATCCTAATATTTCTGGCGACATTATTATTAATGCCAAAAATCGCCCTTTAAAAGAAGTTATTGATCGTATTTGCAAAATGGCTAAAATTCGCTATATTATTAAGGATGGAGTTATGTCTTTCCAGGCTGATAATAGCTATATTGAATATTATCAAGTAGGTTTTTTACCAGATAGTGAATTATGGGGCGAGTTAGAATCAAATTTGCAAAATATATTTTCTTCCATTGCTAAAGAATCAATCCCTCAAACAAGACAAGAAGTTACTATTGATGAAGATGGTAATGAAATTATTACAGATGTCCAAATTGATCAAGAAGAGCAGCAAGAAGATGCCACCATCACTTACAATAAACCATCTGGTATCATCACAATTTTAGCTAATAGAACTCAACATGACGCAGCTCAAAAATATATTGAAATGGTTAATAAATATTCTTTTGCTCAAGTATTAATTGAGGCAAAAATTGTTGAGGTTAGATTAGATGATGAGTATAGATCTGGTATTGATTGGGATTTGGCCAATAGTACAGGATCGGCAGTTTTAACTGGCCCTCAAGGTACTCCAGGAGAATCTGTGATTAGGTTAGCAACAACGGGTAGCCTATTAGGAGCTGCGGGTAATTTTAATATTGGTCTTTTAGATAAATTTGGTGTTACAAAAGGTATTTCAAGTCCAAGAGTTATTGCCCTTAATAATCAAACATCTTCAGTTAAATTTGAAGATAATCTAGTATATTTCACAGTAACATCCAACACTAATACTGCGGTCGGTTCGGGAAATGGTGGCAATAATGTTAATACTGTTATTAGCGCTAGTAAAAATGAAGTTCCGATTGGTGCATCCCTAAGAATCACCCCTTCAATTGATTTAGATAAGCAAGAAATAACAATCAATGTTCTACCTGAATTATCTGTTGTATCTGGTATCGTATCTGACCCCTCTACTGGTGCAGATGGAAGCTCTCTTAACAATACTGTACCGCAAGTTAACACTAGAACAATTGAAACTACAGCCAGAATTAAAAGTGGTGATACATTGGTTATTGGCGGCCTAATGAAAGAAGATGTAACCAAGAATGAAAATAGCATACCTATTTTAAGCGAGATTCCAATTTTAGGTAATTTATTTAAATATAGCTCTAGTAGTAGCGACATTATTGAAACTGTAATTTTTGTTAAGGCAACTATTATCGAAGTAGGAAAAGGTACAAATCCTCAAGATAAAAAAATCCATGATACCTTCTCTAATAGTGTAAGAGAATTTTAAATTTAATATTTTATGTTTCCTATTTTAAAATATGTTTTAATGACCGCCATCAGAGATTGGCTTTATGTTGGTGTTATAATATCTCTCTTAGTAGCTTTTGGAATATCAATTTTAATTGGCAATAGCGCCTTTTCAGAAAATAATCAATTTTCTATAATATATATTGCTGGCTCTGGTCGTATTTTATTTGCTATCGGAATTATTCTCTTTATCTGTTTTAATATTCGTAAATCATTTGACAATAAAGAAGTTGAGTTCTTTTTAAGCAAATCAATTTCGCGTAATAAATATATCTTATCTTACATCTTAGGATTTTTTATAGTTTCTATTCTCGCTTTACTACCTTTAATATTATTAATTGCCATTTTGCCAGAAGTTAATTATTTGGGATTATTCTATTGGTCAATTTCTTTAATATTAGAATCTTTAATTTTTATTTCTTTTGCTATTTTAAGCTCCTTTATTTTTAAAAGTGCTGTTTTTTCAGTTTTAGCATCATTTGGTTTTTACATTATATCTCGTATGATGGGATTTTTTGTAATGACAATATCCATTTCTAGCGAAATTAATAATCTTGATTCATTGGGTAAATTTATTGCTAAATTAATATCTGTTATTATTCCAAGATTAGACTTATTTGCCAAAAGCGACTGGTTGATTTATGGTGCTAATATTGCTATGGCTGATATTTTAACTATTATAATACAATCTGCCATTTATGTTCCATTAATGATTTTTATGTGTTTTTTTGATTTTAATAGAAAGCAATTTTAATAAATCATATGGAAAGGATATATCTAAGCTTTTTTAGCCTTTTTCTTCTATTACAAATAATATTTTGGTATCATACTGAGCATCTAAAACCTAAATTAGACATATTACCAAAATTACAAAGCGAAAAAACCATTAAAGCTTTATCATTTGGGGATGAAGAATTTTATTTTCGTAATTTATCAATAAGATTGCAAAATTCTGGCGATCGCTTTGGCCATTATACTTCTCTTAAAAAATATGATTATGAGCTTTTATATAATTGGCTAATAACATTATCTAAATTAAACCCAAATTCTAAATTTCCTCCAGCCATTGCAGCCTATTTTTATAGCTCTGTTCCTGACCTTAATCGCGTTGCTTGGATTGTAAAATATTTAGAAGAATATGCAGATAGTGACATTGATCAAAATTGGTGGTGGATGTTTCAAGCATTAACATTAAGCAAAATGTTTGTAAAGGATGATGATAGAGCGCTTAATATTGCATATAAACTAAGTCAAAATAACAATCCGGATGCGCCATTTTTTACCAAACAAATGCCGGCAATTATACATTCAAAAATGGGCGATCATTGTCAATCATATCTAATAATGAATGATCTAATAAAGCAATATGATAAGGATAAATATCAAAATAACTCAAAAGTAATAGATGAAATTCTATTTATGAATTTATTTATCAAAGATCAATTGCAAAAATTAAATGAGGCTAATTTTGATCCAAGAAATTGCAAAATATGATAAATCAAAATGTTAAATATTGGGTAGAAAAAATCATAGATTTAGCAATAGAGGAAGATCTTGGTCAACAATCTGATATTACTTCTGATCATAGCATTTCAGAAGATAGAAATATTAATTTTAATATTACCGCTAGGCAAGATTTAATAATTTGCGGGATTGATTTTATAGATTTAATTTTTGATAAAATTTCTAAAAGATATCAAAAAAATAATATTGAATATAAAAATCATTTTATCGATGGCAACCAAGTTAAATCACAAGAAATAATAATATCTGGACATGGCAATGCCAGATTAATCTTTGCTAGTGAAAGAATTATCCTTAATTTTATTCAAAATCTTAGCTCTATTGCCACTAAAAGCCATAAATTTGCTAAAATAGTGCAAAATAGCAAAATTAAAATTCTTGATACTAGAAAAACAATTCCCGCCTTTAGAAATTTACACAAATATGCAGTAAAAAAAGGTGGTTGTCATAATCATCGCTTTTCTCTTTTTGATGCAATTTTAATTAAAGATAATCATATTGCGGCAGCTGGGGGTGTAAATCAAATATTAACAAATATTTGTTCAAAAAATTTACAAATTCCAATTGAAATTGAATGTGATAATTTACAACAAGTCAGGGAGGCAATCAGACATAATATTGATATTATTATGCTTGATAATATGAATAAAAAACAAATGAAAGAGGCGAAAGAAATTATTGGCAATAAGGCCAAGATTGAAATTTCTGGCGGTATTACCCTTGATAAAATAGAAAAATTACTAGATTTAGATATTGATTATATATCAGTTGGTCAATTAACTAACTCAATTGATATCGTTGATATTGGTTTGGATATTATTAATTAAATAATACCATTTCCCAACTTTAAAGTAACTTTTCCTACAGCAAAAATTGCTTTAAAGATGGGAAATGGTATAAGCTGTCGAAAAACCAAAAATACCCTTGCCAACTTAATGGCCTTTATGAAACCTTTGTACAATTGATTTTCTAATTAAAGCAGCTTGCTTTTCTGCTAATTTTGTTCAAATTCAATGTTTTTTAGCCCAATATGGGCATATTGCGCTAAAAAATCAAACTACTTCAATTAATAAGCCTCTTTATAACAAAGCTCTATAATAAGGTATTTTCTTTATAATGATTATAATCTTTTTCTAAATCTTTTGAAGATAATTTTTTATATTTGGTGTGAATATTTTTCTCAAAAAATTCAGAAATCTTCATTTCAAAAATTTCATTTTGTATTTGGGTTAACATTTCCTTATTTTGAAGATAAAAATTCTTAAACATCTCCTCCTGACCAGGGAACATTTTGGCCTTTTCTGCAATAGAATTATTAATATCTTCTTGTGTTACTGTAATTTTATTCCTCTGAGCCTCTTCACCAAAAATTAGCGAACATCTTAAATGTTTTTCAAGATCTTTTTTATATTTTTCTTGTGATTTAGTTTTTTCCTTATCATTAGTAAAGCCCTTAGGAAAGTCTCTCTTTTCAATCTCAGCCCAAATTTTATCAAATCTTTCACCCACCATACCTTCTGGCAATTCAAAATGGAATTTCTTATTAAGATATTCAGTTAATTCAGATTTAAATAAAATATTAGATATATTTTTAGATTCACCTGCTATTTTTTCAGATATTTTATTTTTAAAATCAGCAATATCCTTAGCTTGGAATTTTTCTTGAACTAATTTATCGGTTAATTTAGGTTCAGAAGCTTCCATGATTTTATTGATTTTTACATCAAATTCAGCTTTAGCATCGGCAAATTCTTTTTTATGATATTCCTTAGGAAATTTAACCTTAACCAAAACTTCATCACCAATTTTAGAACCAATTAATTGTTTTTCAAAAGTGTCAATAAATGTTTTGCTGCCAATTTCTAAAGGTTGATTTTGAGCCTTGCCGCCTTCAAATTCTTCACCATCAATTTTACCCACATAATCAATATATGCTTGATCACCATCAGCAATTTTACTGCCTTCTTTTTTTTCTGACCAATCTTTTAGAGTTGTTAGGGTTTTTTTAATTTCTTCATCAATATCCTTATCACTAACTTCTAATTCTTTTTTAGTGATTTTAATTTTATCAAAAGCAATTTCAGGAATTTCAGGAAGTAATTCAAAAGTTACATCATATTGAAAATCGCTACCATATTCAAAATCTTTAATGTCAATTTTTGGAGAAATTGCCAAAGAATATTTTTTTTCTTCAATTAATTTTTTGATATTTTCATTAATTATCTTTTCTGATTCTTCAGCCATAATTGATGGCGCATATTTATCCTTAATTATTTTTTCAGGAACATGGCCTTTTCTAAAACCAGATTGAGAATAATTACCTTTAACTTTGGCAATATAAGCATCGATTTTTTCATTGATTATGCCAAAAGGTACAATAATTTGATATCCCTTTTTTAATTTTGTATCTAAAATATTTCTTACTTGAGTTTCGCTCATTTCTATAATTTATTTTAAAATAATTTATAAATTCCTTTTATTGGAAATAATGTAATTATCAATTTTGCAACTTTAATGTACGGATGAAGGGACTTGAACCCCCACGCCTCGCGGCACTAGAACCTAAATCTAGCGCGTCTACCAATTTCGCCACATCCGCAAATTAAGAAGATAATTTTAAAGATTTAGAACTATTATTGCAAGTGAACATTTCTATTAATCCGATCATACACTAGTTGCTATTTTAACAATAAGATTTTTAATTTAAATTATCCTAAAAAGATTAGTTTATCGGGATATAAATTAACTTTTTAGGTTGAAATTAAATTGAAAATATTGCAGTTAAAATAATAATTAGTTTGTGATTGGGTTAATAAAAGTCATTAATACCAAACTGGATTATAATCCCTACATATGCCACCACCAACTGTATCATTGTGATGATTCCTCATATGAAATTCATGATGTGCTACATGAACAGGATTGTCTACATGGCAGTTAACGCACGCACCTTGAAAAAGTCTTCTTTTTTCATTTTCGACACCACGATCCCATCCGCAAGCACGATATTGTGTGTCATCTCTTCCTTTACGGATATAATTACAGTCATCACTAAGAGATATATTGCCATCATTACACCAAACTTGGCAACTATGTTGAGCTCTTCCTCCAGAAACTTCTATAATATATCGATAGCTAAATTGACCATTATGATGCATCATCCCATATAAAAAACTCCTCATCCAAACATCATCAACGCCACTTATGTGTTCCGGATGAGTTGAAGATCGTTGAGGAGTCTGATACCCTTCAAGAATACAATCTGCTCTACAATTGTCGTTATTTGTAATATCCCAATTTCCATTATCATTACATGTAACCATCATATGAGATTGATTTATTTTAGTATTATTTTCTGCACACCTATCATATGTGATTGACTGTCCTTTATAATATTGAGATAAAATTGTAGCACTTGTTGTTGAATCTCCGGTATCATATGAACCATCTGCATTACAAATCGGGTAAGATTGGGCTTCATATGTAGCACTAAACAAATCTTCAGAATTAATATTTACCACATAATTATTGCCAGATACATTAGGGTAAAGATTATTATTATCAATTTCAAATAAAGATAATTTATCAATATTACCATCTTGACCATCCTCATATTTGGCCATTTTAATAGAATATTTTTTATCACTACCATCTGATGAGGCCATATTATAGCCAGCATTATTTGCAATTTCTGCCACTGGGTTAACTAGATTATTATTTACATTAATAATTAAATTACTTCCGTTAAGATTATTATAAAATCTAGATGCTATTACGTCACCTGCTTCAACTGGACTTGGAGAAGTAATTATTTTTTTACCATCGTCAAATGTCCCTTTAGCTGCAACTAATGGATTTGCTCTATCTTTTGCTGTATTTGGATCGCGATAATTTGCTATGTCATCGCTATTATCATCTATTGTTTGATCAATTTCGGACCAAATACCATTATTATTACATTTTCGTCCGACTAAAAATTTACCATCAGATCTGGGTGCTACAAAATAACCATTAGGCAAATTATTGCTAATTGTTATAGCGCCACAATTACCCCTGCTGCCACAATTTGTAGAATAAATATCATAATGCACTCCATTATTAAGAGGGTCTTGATTTAATGCTTGCTCACTACTAGATGTAAAATACGCATATTGATTTTCCCCAAATGAGGCGCTATTCCACTCAATTTTAATGATCTTACTCTCTCTCCCACCTCCCGTAGAAACGTTATGTTCAGTAATACCAACATTAATTCGATTAACTAACTCAATATTTACAAGATCACTAGATGATAAGTTAGTGGGGAAAAAGCCAGCTTCATTATTAATTATAATTTTTGTAATTTGAGCAGGTGACACTTGGTCATCAGCAGTAGATTTTGGGTATGAAAAATAAATATATTGACTATATTCTGATAAAATAATATCTGGATGACCGCTATTATCAGCAAATTTAATAATTTGTGGAGGATTATCTTTTAAATTGGCGTCTATTGTTATATAAACAAAACTTCCATTATAAATTATCGAAGAAGCTGTAATTACAATATCATTAGCGTTAGTAGATCCTATATCCTGAAAATCATTAGCTCCTATACATTTAGAAATGCATGGATTGTCAGATCTTGACCATTCTACTTCATCAACTTCCTGACCCTGATTTATTTCTATGTTATTGGTAATATGGCAATTTCTTATAGGTTTATTACCTCCTTCAATTATTTTTATACCATTATTTACAAATATATCAAGATCATCATCTACAAATACATTAAGATCATCATCAATATTAGACACGTCACTAACATTATGAGATAATTGAATATTATATGGATAATTCTGAAAATTACTAGGACATCCATTATCTGATTCAGAATATCTAGCTGATTGTCCATCATTATAACCAACCACAGCATCGGTAATAATATAAGTAGATTCTTGTGCTATCCTTCCTGCACAGCTAGCTCTTTCACACACATCTCCATTTATTAATGTTAAATTTCCTGATACCCCATCTAAATTAGACGAAATTGAAGTAACATTACCATCAGATTTACAAATTAAATATGGCTCTCTAAAGCCAGTAGTGCCCGATGTAATATTAATATAATTTAAGCCCCTTGCTAAATCATAATAGCATGAACCCAAAATTACAGATCTTTCATTTAAATTTGTTACCCCAAAATCAAAAGAAGCAACAGAATTACTTCTAGATGCTTTTAATTGACTTGAATCAAGATTTTTTCTAGTAAAATTTGTTCCTTGCAACTGATCATTAATATAAGAAACATTAATGAGTTCATTATCTGCAATAATATTGCATGTTTTTCTTACGCAAGCATTAATGACATTACCTGGTGTAAATTCTGCTATTGTGATTTCACCTTCTGGATTGCATGTTTTTTTAGGTAATAATGATCCAGAAGATTCAAAACCAACAAAACAATCTTCAGCGAATATATCCTGGTCAACATCACTAGCAATTATATTCCTATCATCACTATTCCAATAAGCATATCCTGCTTCTGACCCTTTTTGATATAATGTAGCATCAGTATTTCTTTCAATATAATCAGGATATCGCCCTCCCAATAAGCTATTATTAAGAATATAATAAGGCTCATTAAAAGGAGGCAATAAATCACATTTTGGTCTTGAGCAAAAACCTTGTAAAC
The DNA here is from genome assembly GCA_028040005.1 of Rickettsiales bacterium. Taxonomy (GTDB): domain Bacteria; phylum Pseudomonadota; class Alphaproteobacteria; order Rickettsiales; family UBA1997; genus CAJQHK01. Next base: position 8,369 of record JAOFKK010000008.1, on the reverse strand, counting down.
TACGATTAATTTCAATTGCAGTAACATCAATAGGTTCGTCGCTATCAAAAGTAACATCAATTGATCTGGTCGATATATTGGAAATAGTAGCTATAATATTATCACTATCAGGATTTAAAATTACTGCCGGAGTGTTTTCTTTAAATAATCGCGATATGACAGGTAATTGATTGCCATTAATGTCGTTTAATCTACGACTATTATCATCATCAAATAAATAAATATTACCACCATCAGATAAATTATTAATGGTTAAATTAACTCTTATTTTAATATCTTCAAAATTAGTATTACCCCCTGAATCTACAACACAACGCATCATTGGCGTACCGGTTTGATCTTTCCAATTTTCTACACAATTACCATAGGCAATTGATCCCGTTTCAAATTGCTCAAATGGTAAAAATATATGACCATATTCTGCATTTCTAGTTGAAGCAACTGCTGTAGTTCTTGCGGCATAATCTCCAGAAGCAGTAATATTACCATTACATTGTAATGGCAATGCACGATCAAAACAAAGACCCAACTCTCTTGAAGTTGCAATCCTGATTTTGATATCTTTTAAATTATTATCATTAAGGGGTATAATATCATCTGGAATAATTGCTAATTTTTGTTGCCAATAAGGATCTGACTGCTTTAAACAGCTACATTTATTATTTTGATCATCAAGAATTCTTTCATTACCACCAGATTCACAACCATTATTATAAGAAAAATTATCAGCTACAATAATATCATCAGATAAATCATCTGGGGTTTCTTGAACATTAATTGTAGCATTACCATTAATAACAGGATCTAAAATACATTTTTCTTCAATATTCTCATCATAGCTATTATAAGTTGCAACATTAATATTATTATAGCTATCAGAATTTAAACATATTTCATGATGCCAGCCATAATAGCTATTATTTGCCATATCAGAATGGTTATCACGAGATTTCTGCATAAAATCTATAATGTCATTTATTTTATCTTTATCACCAAGATTATTATTAATACCCCATTTGGCGCTACATTGATTAATTAAAGAATTAGGACCTCCAAAACATTCATTCCATAAGGAAGATCTTTCATCCAAAGAGGTAGCAAAAAGATTATCCTTTAAACATTTATCAAATAAATCAGAACATGAATCTTCTTTTAGGCAAAATTTCATATATTCCAAATTAGCTCTATCATCATTAGAATCTAAAGGAAAACATTGCTGATCATCAATCCACTCTAAACTTGGAGGAATAGATTGGCTATTAGAATCATGATGAATAGTTAAATCAACGGGAGAAAGGCGCAAATTATCATCGGCAATATTATTGGCAATCTCCGAATCATCACGCAAACGCAAAGAAAAAACACCAGAATCATCATAATTTAATAAAATATTATCATAATTAGGTTTTTTTCTAAATATTGTTATATCAGAAATTGCAGTGCCATTGGAATTATATAATGTTAGGATTGGATAATTATAGCCACCATTAAAGCCTTTTTTGATATAAGCTAATTTTTCATAATCCATACCAGAAAGATCATTATATTGATTTGATTTTAATTTTAAAATACCATCATTGGAATGTTTAATGCTAACTCGATTGGGTCCATCCATTTCCATTGCAAAAAATTCATCAGGAAAATCCACAGAAGGATAATCATTATTTAAACATGGAGTATTTCCACTATTACTATCATAGCCACCGATACAGCCTTGTTGCAATTCTGTTACGGCTAATTCACTACCATAGTGAGCAACAATAGATGGGTTAAAAAAGTCTGTTTCAAAAATTCCATTTTCAGGAGTAAAATAAGGAGTAAAACCTACATTATCTATTAAATTTGATTTAAAACTTTCAAACATAGCTTTCTTTATTCCTATATGATTAAGGCTTATTTGAGAATTAAATTGCACATATTGTAATATATTATTATCAATATCATTCATATTAGAAGTTGCTGCTTGTAAAATAGGTGCACAAGATCCTTGTGCCTCAGTATCATTTGTGCAATTATCCTGATTTTGTGAGCTAGTATTATCAGATTTCATGCCATATCGTAAACAATATCTTTTCCCCCAAAATGGCTTTGTGCCTGGTACTGCAGATAATGTTATATATGGAATTGATACATGAGGAATCATAGACCTAATATGCCATTTACCATCATGCTTACCATCAGCAAATACACAAATATATCTATCAGGGTAAATTACTGCTCTAAGGCGCACAACCCCAGAAGAAGCGGTAGAAAAAATATCTTCCGAAGTTATCTCCTTAGCACAAAATTTTTTATCATTTACCGCTAAACCATAATGATTTGACTCATAATCATCATTATCACCAAATTTAAAATCATCATCACTTTTATTTTCTATTGTGCCAGATGCGGTTACAGTTGTTTTAGCTACTGAACATTTATATGGATCATTGCTATTAACATATAAATCGACACATTGATCATAGCCGCATCTTTGCTTAATACAACCTAATATAGTGCAAGAAACATTGCAACTTCTTGCACCACCATCAAATCTCATACAAGCCCTTACCCTATGTGTTTCATAATTCCTATGATATTCAGTTACTACATCACCCTTAATATAACCATCTTTTGATAAAACAATTTTTGCCAAATTACTCTCCTCATCATTTGCTATAAAAACATGATCCTCCCTAAAATGCTCTTCATTTAAAAACTCCTGAGCAAAAAAAGGGCTAGACATAAATCGGTTATTATTTTTTAAATTATCATCAAAATTAACCTCATCATATTGAAAATTATAATGCTCCCTATCACCATCTGTAGCCGAAGATCCATGATAACCAGAAATATTAGAACTACCTAAATGGTTATTTCTTATACCAAATCTTGCTGTACCACAATTACTAGGAGAGATAAATTTATCAAAATTAAATTCATTTATCAATCTATCAAAAGAAGCGCCAAATATACCTATTGGCACTAAAGGATTAGCACATGCAGCTCCGATAAATGGTGTAGCACAAAAGGCAACAACAACAGCACCCGATATTGCGGCAATTGAAGCTGTTTTAGCTACCACCTCACCTTGATTAATAATATCAAGATCTTTTAAATGACCAAAATCCATACAAAGACGATCAAAATGAGCCCCTCGAGATATATGATGATTATCAAGGTCTGTTTGATGATTATTATCCAAGTCACCCCTTGCAATAATAAGATTAGAACCTTCTGAATGCTCAAAAAGTGAGCCATTATAATTCTCTCCCCAGCTAATAAAATTATTCCATTTTACTATATTACGAAATTGCCTATTATTATCATTGGTGCTGCCCTTATCTACCAAAGGATAAGGCTTATAAAACCAATCATTATCAACATCATAATGGATATTATGTGATATTTGCTCATTGCTAAAATCAAAATTAGGATTGCTAGCAATAGGTATAATTACAGTATCTTGATCTTGTGATAGATCGCAAATCATTGCATTATCACTTCCAGGAGTTACATAATTGCAATCAATAATGCAGCTTGTTATATCTCCATCGCAAGAAGGATGCTCCATGTAATTAGGAAAAATACCCAAACTATCTATAGCAAAATTACTCTTTTCTAGAGCATCATGATTTAATGAAATAAGTCGACCATCACTAGCCGTCTTTGACGCTCCTGTAAAAAACTTACCTAAATAATAAGCATTATTCAAATTTTGATGAGTATCATAATTATAGTTGATAGCAGTAGGAATATCATGATAAGTACAATTAATCATTGGCTGAGGTGATGTAGCAGCATTATAGCAGTCTATACCAATATTAGTGGAATCAATAGTGCATATATTTGCTACACAATTTTCTCCTTCACGCCTATCATCTTCAGGCAAGCTATTGCAAGAAATAGCAAAGCAATTATAACCTGGCAAAGGATTGGTGGGAACATCATTGCCAATGCAGGATCTAGTACAATTAGGCCCACGGCTGCGATGAATTTGACACATTTTTTCTTGCCCTAGCTGCAAAAAACATCTAGCCTTAGCCTCATCACCTGCAGCAGATACTATACATTTATCCACAGCATTGGGTGACGAGATTAAAAGATCCATTTGCGCATCAGTAAAATCATAACATTTATCATTAGAGTTGCAAACTATTCGGTCAGAAGCAATAAATGCCTTACTTTCATCATTAGTACAATTTTGTAAAGCAATATATTTACTATTATCATCGGGATCAATAATATCAGAACTATTTTGAATATTTTGATTAATGGAGTTTTGAATATTCTTAAAATTATCATTACATATTGGGTAATAACAATTAATACCAGGATTAACTTCATCAATCATAGGAGCATAAGTATAATTACCATCCCCATCCAATATGGGATCACCATTCTCATCGATATTTATCGTGCTTCGTATAACAGCCTGATTTTCATTATTAATCTCCCTTAAATTAGCGCAATTAGGTTTATTAAATTCATCACTAAAAAAAAATAATTCATTATCAGATAACTTTCTACAGCTATATTGTGATAGATCTGGATTTGATCTTTTTAAAACTCTATTACCGATATTGTCTTCCAAATAATGATGATATTTTCGAGGATTACAATTTGCAGGGCCATCATCTCTATCATCAGTATAGCATAAATTAACGCAATTTATATCCTCTATCTTTCCATCACCATTCACGCATATATCATCAACATCAATAGAAGTACTAGTGCCATCACCAATTCTAATGCAATTTTGTAATGGCTTTATTGGTATTATATTTGGTTCCTGACGTATTGTATTTGCCTTTTCCAATGTTAAGCAGGAAGGAAGATCTGATAAATTAGCACAATTAATTCTTGGATTAGGAACATCAGACACTAACTGACCACAAGGCCACATCTCAGTACCATTAATATAAAAATTACAATTAAAACCAGGTACAGAAATCTTATAATCATCTGAATCTGGATCTAAATCAAAATTCAATTTATTGTCAGGAGTGGGCTCAAGAAAAGAATCGTCAGAACAATTAGGAAGAGGATCAGCAAAAAGATTATTGCTTACTAGAAAAAAAAATATAAAAATTAGTATCTTAAAAAATATCATTTAAATATGTTTCGTAATATATTTTTCCCCATCGCGATAAGTTTTTTATTATCTTGTGAGTCGCCAGAATCAAGCTTCCGCACCACAAGAATGATCGATCGCAATTATGGTCATCTAGACTATAAAAATAAAGAAAATTTTTACAAAAAACAAGAAATTACTCAAGATATTATAAAATCTGAAGCAAATTACGAACAAAATACCCAAATATCGCAAGAAAATTTAACAGATTTTACTCCCATAGAAGATAAAAATAACTATCAAGGCTATTATAAAATTGGCAATCCTTACAAAATTGACGGCATTGAATATATTCCTCAAAAATATAATTATCTTGAAGAAGTTGGTGAGGCATCATGGTATGGACCAAAATTTCATGGTAAATTAACTGCCAATGGCGAAATTTTTAATATGAATGACATCACCGCCGCACACAGAACAATGCCCCTACCATCAATTGCCGAAGTTACAAATTTAACAAATGGCAAATCAATTAAGGTCAAAATTAATGATAGAGGACCATTTGCAAATGACAGAATTATTGATTTATCAAAAAAATCAGCGCAAATACTTGATTTTAAGGATAAAGGTGTGATAAATGTAAGAGTAAAATATTTATCAGAAGAAACTGAGCAATTATTACAAAATTTAGGACTTAAAAAAATAAATTATGAGCAATTACAAAAATAAGGACATAGATTTTAAAAATAAAAAAATTGAAACTCAGCTCATAAGAGGTGGCACTTTACGCTCCAATTTTGGTGAAACAAGCGAAGCTATTTTTATGAATTCTGGTTTTTGCTATAATAATGCTGAAACTGCCGAAACAAGATTTAATGGTGAAGATCCAGGATATGTTTATTCCCGCTATTTAAACCCTACCCTTAAAATGCTCGAAGATCGCTTAGCATTAATTGAGGGGGCGCAAAAATGCTGCGTTTTAGCTAGTGGTATGGCCGCTGTTTTTGCCTCTATCATGTGTCAAATTAAAGCTGGCGATCATTTTATTGCATCTAAAGTGCTTTTTGGCTCTTGCAATCATATTATTACAAAAATTTTACCTAATTATGGGGTAGAAATATCATTAATTGACGGCACAAGTAAGGAAGAATGGCAAAAAGCCTTCAAAAAAAATACCAAAATGGTCTTTATTGAAAGTCCGGCCAATCCTAATTTAGAACTTATTGATATTGAATTTGTTGCCAATTTATGTAAAAAAAACGAAGCTATCTTTATTGTTGATAATATCTTTGCCACACCATATACCCAAAAACCCCTAGAATTAGGTGCTGATATTGTGGTTTATTCCACTACTAAACATATGGATGGTTCTGGCAAATCTCTTGGTGGGGCGGTGCTTGGTAATGAGGAATTTATTACAGAAATTTTATTACCTTTTCATCGTCATACTGGCCCAGCCCTTAGCCCTTTTAATGCTTGGTTAATACTTAAGAGCCTTGAGACTTTTACTTTAAGAGTTGAAAAGCAATGTCAAAATGCTTTAAAAATTGCCGAATTTTTAGATTCTCACCCAAAAATTAATAAAACTCTTTACCCTGAATTAAAATCTCATCCACAATATGACATTTATAAAAAACAAATGAGCAAGGGAGGCAGTTTAATTGCCTTTGAAATTAATGGTGGCAAAAAACAAGCTTTTAAATTTATGAATCAATTGCAATTAATTGACATTTCTAACAATCTTGGCGATTCAAAATCATTAATTACCCATCCCGCAACTACAACTCATTTTAATATGGGTCAAGAAGGTCGTGCAGAAGTGGGAATAAGTGATGATCTTTGCCGATTATCAATAGGGTTAGAAAATATTGATGATTTAATTACAGATATTAACAAAGCTCTTGCCCAATTATAAGAAATTGTCAGAAAAAAATGGAATTTTAAAACATATTTTAGTAATTTAATAACCTTATTATATTAATATGCCAAATTCAGACGGTGCAGCACCTCAAGAACAAAAACCTTCATCCTCATTATTACAACTTTTATCATGCTGCTGCTGTGGAGCAGTGCAGGTAGCAGAAGGCGGAGTCGCTGATATCAGCCTGCAGGATGAGCGTTTAGCAGCAGGCGTTGCAGGTAATGATGTACAAATAGATAGTGAGAAAGGCGCCTTAACTTCAGAAGAGGTAAAAGAAAAGTTAGAAGAAATAATTGAGAAACTAAAAGAACAAAAGAGTACACCACCTAAAGAATCAGATCATGGCGATATAAAGCAAAATGATGCACTTATAAATCAAACAATTGAGAATATCCAAACTATTTTAATCCACATAAATGATCAGCGATATATATTACCTATCCGAAATTACCAGAAAGCAAAATATAATTTTAAAACATATTTTAGTAACTTAATAACTTTATTATATTAATATGCCGATTCCAGAAAATAAAACACCTTCAAGCTTATTCTGCCCTTCATGGTCATGCTGTTATGCACCAAATATAACACAAGAAACGGATGATGTTTACACACAGCCAAAAGAAAAACTTTTAAAGTTATGCATATGTTGTAACAGGAGGTAACTTGATTGGCATTTTATATGTTGAAGAATCCCGTACCCCACCAAGCCACCTTTGGTGTCTTGAGACAAAAAAGCAATCAAGGCGCTTTTTTGTCTCAAAGCTTGTCCCAAACTTTGGTGGGGTACGCGATGCCACAACACAAAACAGCTAATCAAGTTACCTCCTGTAGCAACATAAACAGCTAATCAATCCACCTCCTTTCGCAACATTTAATTAAAATTTTAAAACAAATTCTGCACCATCACCAATTTTTGACTGGCAAAGAATATCGCCACCAAAGGCCTGCATTACCCTTTTGCAAAAAGGGAGTCCTAAGCCAGTTCCGGAAGATTTTCCGGAAGTGGTAAAGGAATCAAAAATTGATTCTAATTTATCCTTATCAATGCCTTGTCCTTCATCTTTAAAATGTAGCTCTTTATTTATTGAATCTAACCAAATATTGATTTTAACTTTGTAATGTAAAGCATTTTTAAGTAAATTAAATAAAACATAGATCATTAATGTTTGATTGCCAAAAAAGTTAAAATCATTTTCTAGATTAATATTAACCAAATTTCTTTGATCATTATCTTCAAAAGTAAAATCATTAATTGCAATTTGAACAATTTTAGCAATTGAAAGCATGGTAAAATTGCTATCGTCAATTTTACCATCCGAAATGTTTTTTAAAATAATGTCATTAATTTGCATGCCTCGATTGGCGGTTGTTTCAATCAGATTGAAATATTGA
>JAOFKK010000079.1 GCA_028040005.1 Rickettsiales bacterium | reverse complement strand
ATGTAGAACATCGTTGCTCTGATTTTTCTATGGAAGATAAAAAGCATGCAGGTGATGGCGTTGTAACTGGCCAAGGAACAATTAATGGTCGCTTGGTATTTTTATATAGCCAAGATTTTACTGTTATGGGCGGCTCACTGGGCGAAGCTCATGCTAAAAAAATCTGTCAAGTAATGGATAAAGCTATAAAAGTTGGTGCTCCAATTATTGGTATCAATGACTCTGGTGGAGCTAGAATTCAAGAAGGGGTTGACTCTCTTGCTGGTTATGGCGAAATTTTCCAGCGCAATGTTGATGCTAGCGGTGTTATTCCACAAATTTCTCTAATTTTAGGACCTTGTGCCGGCGGCGCTGTTTACTCTCCTGCCCTTACAGATTTTATTTTAATGACTGAAGGCTCTTCTTATATGTTTGTCACTGGCCCAGATGTTGTTAAAACAGTCACTCACGAAACCGTAACGGCTGAAGAATTAGGTGGAGCTAAAGTTCACGCTTCTAAAAGTGGCGTTGCCCATGCAACCTTTAAAAATGACATTGAGGCTCTTTTGCAAGCTAGAAGATTAATCAATTTTTTACCTACTTCAAATCAAACTTCTGTTCCTCAAATTCCAACTGAAGATGCACAAGATAGGGTCGATATAGCCTTAAATACTCTGGTTCCTGAAAATCCAAATCAGCCCTATAATATGAAAGAATTGGTTGAAAAAATTCTAGATGAGAATGATTTTTATGAAATTCAACCAAATTATGCTAATAATATTATTGTTGGTTTTGGTCGTCTTGAAGGCTCTACCGTTGGTATCGTTGCTAATCAACCAATGAATTTGGCGGGCTGTTTAAATATTGAGGCCTCAGCTAAAGCGGCAAGATTTATTAGATTTTGTGATGCTTTTAATATTCCACTAATCACTTTTGTTGATGTGCCGGGATTTTTACCAGGAACTGACCAAGAACATAATGGTATTATTAAACATGGTGCTAAATTACTTTATGCTTACGCCGAAGCTACTGTACCAAAAATAACTGTAATTACCAGAAAATCCTATGGCGGAGCTTATATTGTAATGAACTCCAAACATTTAAAAGGAGATGTCAATTATGCCTGGGCCAATGCTGAAATTGCAGTAATGGGGCCTGAAGGTGCTGTAGAAATTGTTTTTAGAAAAGAATCTCAAGATCCTAAATTAAGGGCTGAAAAAATTGAAGAATATCGTGAAAAATTTGCCTCTCCTTTTGTTGCCGCCTCAAGGGGCTTTATTGATGAAGTAATTAGACCTCAAAATACGAGAAGAAGAATTTGTAAATCATTAGAAATTCTTAAAAATAAAAAGGATGAAAAACCTTGGAAAAAACATGATAATCTACCATTATAACATTCAATTTGGTAGATTAACTATCTCAATAAAATGATAAATTTAACCTTAGATTATGTAAAAATTGCTCATAATCGAATTAAAGACCATATAATTCAAACACCAATTATTACCAATAAATCTTTAAATGATGAGATTGGCGCTAATATATTTTTTAAATTAGAAAATCTCCAAAAAACTGGTTCTTTTAAAATAAGAGGGGCAACTAATAATATTTTAGGTTTTTATCAAAAAAATGGTAAATTTCCTGATCAAATTACAACCGCTAGCTCAGGCAATCATGCCATTGCAATAGCACAATTGTCGCAAAAGTTTAATATTAAAGATTCAGTTATTTTTATTGATCAAGAGGCTGCAAAAATTAAAATAGAAGAGAGTCAAAAATATCAATCACAAATTATTATCACCAAAAGCAAAATGGAGTCTAACATATTGGTGGATCAAAAAATTGCCGAAGGATATTATATGTGCAGCTCTTATGGTGATGATGATATAATTTTGGGTCAGGCTACTGCCACTTTTGAGGCCATGAATCAAATTGATAAAAAAATTGATGCTATCTTTGCACCTTGTGGTGGTGGTGGATTAATATCTGGGGCTTACATTGTTGCCAATGGTTTTGATTACAACCCCAAAGTTTTTGCAGTTGAGCCAGTAAATGCCAATGATGCACAATTATCTGTTAAGAATAATGAGATATTTAAATTCCATGATACACCAAAAACTATAGCTGATGGCGCAAGAACATTATGGATTTCAGAAAAAACCTTCCCCTATATTAAAAAATTAAACGATATTTATACTGCAAATGATGATGAAATCATATTTTGGCACAAAAAATTAACCAAATTGCTTGATATGAATATTGAACCAACAGCAATTTTAGCGTTAATTGGTGCCAAAAAATTTATTGATCAAGGAAATAAAGGGCAAAATATTCTTATTATCCTATCTGGAGGTAATAGTAATTTTTGATAAAGAATTACTCACTTAAAAATCTTTCAGCATCAAGCGCTGCCATACAGCCAGAACCAGCTGCAGTTACCGCTTGACGATAAATTTTATCCTGAACATCGCCAGCAGCATAAATTCCATCAATATTAGTCATGCTTGTTCCCGCTTTAGTTACAACATAACCTTCATCATCTAATTTTAAACCAGTATTTTCAAAAATCTTAGTTGCCGGCTTATGGCCAATAGCAATAAAAATACCATCAATATTCATTTCTTTTTTATGACCATTTTGAGTATTTTCTAAAATTGCACCGGTGACATTTTTTGGATCTTCATCACCTAAAATTTCAATTAATTTATGATTCCATATCAATTCAATTTTATCATTGGCAAATAAACGATCTTGTAAAATCTTTTCAGCACGAAGAGAATCGCGACGATGAACTAAATAAACCTTTTTACAATGATTGGTTAAGTAGATTGCCTCTTCAACTGCGACATTACCACCGCCAACAACAATAGCCTCCTTATCTTTAAAGAAAAAACCATCACAAGTAGCGCAGCCAGAAACACCAAAGCCTTGAAATTTCTGCTCAGTTTCTAAACCAAGCCATTTAGCAGCTGCGCCAGTTGAAATTACCAAAGTTTCTGCCTCATATTGATCACCAGATTCTCCCTCTAAAATAAATGGTCTTTTATCAAAATTAACTTCCTTAATATGATCAGAAATAATTTGCGTTCCTACATTACGAGCTTGTTGCTCCATCTGTTCCATAAGCCATGGACCCTGAATAACATCAGCAAAACCTGGATAATTTTCAACATCAGTGGTAATAGTTAATTGCCCTCCTGGCTGCATGCCGCTAACCAAAATTGGCTTAAGATTTGCTCTTGCAGCATATATTGCAGCAGTTAATCCTGCAGATCCAGAGCCTAAAATTAGAATTTTTGTTTTATAATTTGCCATAATTTATAAGTTAAATAATTTAATTGCCAAATTTTCTTCATCAATTTGATGATTAAATTTTTCTGATAGTTGATTTAAATCAATAAATGATATCTCTTTGCCTAAAGTCTGGTTTTTAATATAATTATCATTATCAATAATAATTCTTTGTAATTTGTTACTACATGCAATTTGAATATTAATATAATCCGAAATATCAAAATCCATCTCTTTACGATCTTGCTGAATTAATCTTATAATATCCCTGGCAATACCTTCATTTTCTAGCTCTTTAGTAACATTTAGATCTAATTCTATTAAGCAATCATTACTTGATAGGGGAAATATTTTTTCTGGATCTTTTGTTGTCAATTTAATTTCAAAATCATCTTGTGATAATATTTCTCCAGCAATTTTAATAGTGTTATTTTCTAGTTTTTGCCAATCATTGCTTCTTGATGCAGCCGAAATTTCTTTCATTTTAGGTCCAAATTTAGCACCAATTTTTTTAAAATTTAATTGTAATTTAAATTCCGCCAAATCAGAGATATCATCAGAAAATTCAATATTCTTAACATTAACCTCATCCTTAATAATATCAATAAAATCAACAATATCAGAAGATCTTTT
>JAOFKK010000078.1 GCA_028040005.1 Rickettsiales bacterium | reverse complement strand
GCGATAATCTGCAGTTATTTTCTTTTGCTAATTTAAGGGTAAATTCCTTATTTTTTTGGTTTTTTTCTTCATTATATTCATCAATTGGCTGTAAATAAATAGGGATATTATATTTTTTTTGCCCTAAATCAGGAATTTTGTCATAGCCATTCTGAAATTTTGAAATTAAAAATTTAAAAAAAGTAATTTTTGGCAATAAGTCAGGGCGAATTTGATGATATTTGCCATTAGATATTTTTGGTGAACAGCAAATTTGCACTTCTTTTGGTAAATCTAAAAATAATGTGCCATTAGTTTCAATCTGTATTAAGTGATTTTTAGCAATTAATTCTTGGCATAGGGGTGTAATATTTTGCCTTAAGGGCTCTCCGCCAGTAATAATGACTAATTTATGGTTAATTTTAGAGATAATATCTGCAATTTTTAGCTCCTTATATTTTTCAAATTCAGTATCACAAAATTGACATTGTAAATTACATTTTGCTAAGCGAATGAAGGTTGCAGGAAAGCCACTATAAAGTGCTTCACCTTGAAAAGTGTCAAAAATTTCATTAATTTGTAAAATTTTTCCATCTGTTATTTGGGGTTTTTCTATTTTATTTTGACCAAACATAATAATTCTTGATAATTAATACCATTTATTTAAAATATCCCCTTCTATTATGATAAATAAAAGATAAAAGTAAATAATTGAAAAATGAGTAAAAAAGCATCAAAAGCAAATAGAAAATCTACCCAAATTAAATTAGTTAGCACTGCTGACACTGGATTTTATTATATTGCAAGACGTAACATGACCCAAAAAAAGGATAAAATGGAGGTTAAAAAATATGATCCTGTGGTTAGAAAACATGTTTTATTTAAAGAAAAGAAAATTTCTAGCTAATAATTTATGACCAAAATCTCTGATATTACTTCTGGGGCTTTAAAAACTGCTGAAAATGCTGCTATTGCTTGTTATGATTGGATTGGCAAGGGTAAGGAAAAATTAGCTGATGCTGCAGCGGTTGATGCAATGAGGACTTCACTTAATCAAATGCCAATTTCTGGCACTATTGTAATTGGTGAAGGTGAAAGAGATGAAGCGCCGATGCTTTATATTGGCGAAGAAGTTGGAACTGGTGGTTTGGAACTTGATATTGCGCTTGACCCATTGGAAGGTACTACAATTTGTGCCACTGCTAATGCTAATTCTTTGGCTGTTATTGCCTTTGCTAAGAAGGGTAATCTACTTAACGCCCCCGATGTCTATATGGATAAAATTGCCATTGGTCCCAATCTATCGAATGATATTATTGATCTTGATAATTCTGTATATCAAAATCTTAAAAATTTAGCTCAAGCTAAAAAATGCGATATTTCCGACTTAACAGCTGTGATTTTAGATCGTTCTCGTCATGAAGAATTAATCGCTAAATCTCGTGAAGCTGGTGCTAGGGTTAAATTAATCGCTGATGGTGATATTGCTGCTGCAATTGCTACTACCGATCCTGTAAAAACTGGTATTGATATTTATATGGGTACAGGCGGTGCTCCTGAGGGTGTTTTGGCTGCTGCTGCTTTGAAGGTTTCTAATTCTCAAATGTTAGGTCGTTTAATTTTTAATGATAATCAAAAGCAAATTGAGCGTGCTAAAAAAATGGGCATCACTGATTTAAATAAAAAATATTCACTTGAGCAAATGGCTAAAGGAGATTGCTTATTTATTGCATCTGGCGTTACTGACGGATCAATGATTGGCGGTATTATCAGGAATGATAATTACGATATAGTTAGCTCTTTGGTCATGGATTCCGCCCAAAAATCTATTAAAATAATTAATTCAAAATATTTAAAATAATGTCTAATATTAAAGTTAAAGCTCAATATTTAAAGGATTTTTCATTTGAAGTTCCTAATGCTCCAGCCATTTTTAAGAAAAATATTGCTCAATCTGAAATTAAAATATCAGTTGATATTAATGCTAATAAAGTTTCTGACAATAATGAATATGAAGTTGTTTTATCAATTAAAGCTTATGCTGAGTTGAGTGAAACTAAAGAAAAAGCTTTTATTTGTGAATGTGCTTATGCTGGTATTTTTGAATTGGTTGAAATTGAAGAAAATCTATTAGAGCAAACATTATTAATTTATTGTCCAAATATCATCTTCCCTTATGTTAGAAGAATTATGACTCATTCAACTTTAGATGGTGGCTTCCCTCCTTTAATGATTGAACCAATTGATTTTTATACTCTATATGAAAATAGAAAAAAAACAAATGAAGGCGAAGGTGAAAAACAGCCAGAAGCACCAGCAGAGTAAAACTATAGAAAAATTACAAATACCGCAGGAGTTTAATTCTAATAATAAACTCCTTCTTCATAGCTGCTGCGCACCATGTTCAGCGGATCTTATTCAAAGAATGGTTGATTCTGATATAGAATTAACCATTTTCTTTTATAATCCTAATATTCACCCTAAAAAAGAATATGAAATTCGTAAGAATGAAAATATTCGCTTTGCAGAAAAATTAGGCATTGATTTTATTGATGCTGATTATGATTTACAAAATTGGTTTAAAAGAGCTAAGGGCCTAGAAAATTCTCCTGAAAGAGGTGAGAGATGCACAAAATGTTTTGATATGCGCTTTGAAAGAACCGCTCTTTATGCTTATGAAAATGGCTTTAAAGCAATTTCTAGCTCTCTTGGCATTTCTCGTTGGAAAAATATGGATCAAATTAATGATTGTGGCATAAGGGCTGCAAATAATTATGATGGCATTAATTATTGGACATATAATTGGCGCAAGGGTGGGGGATCATCTCGTATGTATGAAATTTCTAAGGAAGAAAAATTCTACAAACAAGAATATTGCGGTTGTATTTATTCACTTCGTGATACTAATATTTGGCGCAAAAAGAATGATCGAGAAGAAATAGAAATGGGTAAAGAATTTTATGATTTTTTATAAATCCAATCTTTAACATTTCAATGACATTAGAAAATATAATAACAGATAAAATTAAACAAGAAGGTCATATTAATATTAGAGAATTTATTAATATTGCGCTTTTTCATCAGAAATTTGGCTATTATATTAATCACAACCCTATCGGTAAGAATTATGATTTTACCACCTCATCTGAAATTTCTCAAATTTTTGGTGAAATTATTGCTTTTTATTTAATTGATTTTTGGCAACAAAATTATCCTAATAAGCCAATTAATTTGGTTGAAATGGGTGCTGGTCACGGCACTTTAATGTTAGATTTTTTAAGAATTGCAAATAGGATTCCTGATTTTTCCAAAAAAATTAATATTCACATTATTGAAATTAATAATAATTTAAAGCAGATTCAGCAAGATAAATTGCAAGATTTTAATATAAAATGGTGCAGTAATTTTGATGAATTTAGCCAAAATTGTCAAAATTTACCAGTATTTTTTATATCTAATGAGCTTTTTGATTGTTTTGCTATTGATCAATTTATTTTTGAAAAAGGTGGATGGTATCAAAAAATCATTATTTTAGATCAAAATCAGCTAAAATTTGATAAAATTAAAACTAAAATCGCTATAGATAGCCTAATTCCTGATAAATTTAAACATAATGTACAAGATGGTGCAATTTTTGAACATAATATTGCAGCAGAAGATTTTATGCAAAAATTATCACAAAAAATTGCCAAAAATAATGGTATAGCGATTAATATTGATTATGGCTATTATCAGAATAATTTTAATGACACATTACAATCAATTAAAAAACATAAATTCAATAATATTTTAAATAATATTGGCGAATCTGATCTTACTTCACATGTTAATTTTTATCCATTAGCACAAATTTGCTTAAATAATAAATTAAATGTTAATTTTATGACTCAAAGGGAGTTTTTATTATCAAATGGATTGGAATTGCGTAAAAATATTTTATTAAAATCAAATGCAAATAATAAGGAAGAGATTATATCTTCTATTAGTAGATTAATTGATAATAATCAAATGGGTAATTTATTTAAAGTAATTATAAGTCGCAATTAAATAATATTATACCACTTCCCATCTTTAAAGCAATTTTTGCTGTAGGAAA
>JAOFKK010000077.1 GCA_028040005.1 Rickettsiales bacterium | reverse complement strand
TTAAAGCTGGGAAATGGTATAAGGGTCTCTTTAAAGCAATTTTTGTTAATAAAGAAATAATAATTTTTACTGATACGATTAGCTTTGATTTTTAAAAAAATTATACGATAATATTTATTAAATCTGCAGTAACACTATTTCCCAACTTTAAAGCAAGTTATTTTAAAGATGGGAAATAGCATTATTGCAGATTCAAAAATTTAATAAATAAATTTCAAGAATTAAATTTTTTAAAATAAACAAGTCCTTCCTTAAGGAGCCTGCATATTAACTAAAAATTACAATTTTATATATTTGTAAATTAGGTGCAATGATATAAGTAAAAATTAAAATTATTTTATTAAATCTTATAATCAAATTTTACAGGACATTAATATAAAATAATAAATTTACTCTTGAAAAGAACAAATTTTAATAATGACAAAATCAATAATAATAGATTCCGCCTATAAGGATGAGACCAGAATTGCGGTTATAGAAAATGGCATGCTGCAAGATTTTGACCGTGAATCAAGGGCGGTTAAAAAAATTAAAGGCAATATTTACGCAGCAACAATTACCAGAATTGAGCCATCATTGCAAGCTGCATTCATTGATTATGGTGATGAGAAGAGTGGTTTTTTACCTTTTTCTGATATTCATCCTAGCTATTATAATCTTCCTGAAGAAGAGAAGAAAAACATTATTGACCATAGGTCGGGCAATAAAAATAACCATGAACATGGTTCAAATCATGATGATCACCACAAAGATTCATCAGAACATGTTATAACTACTGGATCATTTACCGTTGATGAGGAAACTGATTTTGATGAATTATCGCGTGAAATATCATCAAATGATTCTAAATTAAATAAAAAATATAAAATTGAAGATGTAATGGAGGTTGGATCAAAAATTTTGGTTCAAGTTTTAAAGGAAGAAAGGGGCAATAAAGGTGTTGCCACAACCACTTACATTTCTATCGCTGGTAGATATTGTGTTTTAATGGCTAATATTTCAGGTAAGGGTGGTATTTCTAAAAAAGTTAATAATGTTCGTGACCGTAAGGCTTTAAGAAATATCCTTAATAACATCAATATTGATGAAGATAAATCAATTATTATTAGAACGGCGGGTATTGGTAAAACATCTGATGAAATTGAAGATGATTATAAATATCTTACAAAATTATGGGATCATATTCAAACTGAATGTCAAAAAACAAAAAATCCATTATTAATCCATTCTGAAGATGATATTGCTAAAAAAATTGTCTGCAATATTGATCATGAAGATATAAAGGAAATTACAATTGAAGGTAAAAAAACTCACCATCAAATTTCTAATCTTATTAGAATTGCAGGTGGGCAGTCAGAAAAAGTAAGATTATATAATGATCGAGTTCCTATTTTTAATAAATATAAGATTGAAAATCAAATTGATGAATTATATGAAAGATACGCCAATTTACCATCTGGCGGGTCAATTGTAATTGATCAAACCGAAGCTTTGATTGCTATTGATATTAATTCCGGTAAAGCAACAAACCACAAAAATGTTGAAGAAACAGCCTATAAAACCAATCTAGAAGCTGTTAAAGAAATATCGCGTCAAGTTAGATTGCGTGACTTGGCTGGTTTAATTGTTGTTGATTTTATTGATATGGAGGACCCTTCTAATCGTCGTAGCATTGAAAAATCAATGAGAGATGAATTAAAGAATGATCGTGCCAGAGTGCAAATTGGTAAAATTAGCACTTTTGGACTTTTAGAATTATCGCGCCAAAGATCTAGTAATAGCTTTTTTGAAACTATCACCAAAGATTGCAATAAGTGCGGTGGTTCGGGTTATATTAAGTCTGAAGAAGTTTTGGCTCTTAATATTTTACGCTCTATTCGATATACAACTAATGATAAGCAAGCTGGTGCAATTTATGTTAAAGCGCCAAATAGTGTTATTGCTTATATGATGAATTATAAAAGAAGAGAATTATATAAAATTGAGAAAAGCTATAATATTCATATTATTATGCATAGTGACGACAATATGAATGAAAGCACATATCAAATTCGTAAAAGAAAAAACTTACTAGATGAAGAAAAAAAGCTTCTTTTATTGGAATCTGAAAAAGTTGGAAAAGTTAATCAGATGGATATTGCTAAAAAATATTACAATAATTCTGATAATAAAAGATTAAAAAATCAAAATAAAAAAAGGCCTAACCACAATAATAAAAAGCCCGTAGCTAAACAATCATTTTTATCTAAATTATTTAGTAAGTAATTGTATATTTTATCTTTTGATGTAACCAGTAATAATATCTCTATTTGCATATCTAATGGGGATATTATTTTGTCACAAATTGATCAAAAAAATAATTCTAACCAATCAGAATTTTTAACAATTTTATTACAAGAATCTTTACAAAATGCTAATTTGGATTATAAGGATTTGGATCTAGTGGCTTTTACCAATGGCCCCGCCTCATTTACTTCTGTTAGAATTGGTTATATTGCTGCCAAAATGATTAATCTGTGCCATCAAACACCACTTTTGGACATTAGTAGCAATTTAGCCATTGCTTCTGATTATATTGATACATCTTATCTTAAAATTGTTACAGCACTTGATGCAAGGCTTGGTGATGTTTTTTTTCAGATTTTTGATTTAAAGAATGGCAAATTAACTGAAAATTCTGATATTATAATTGTTAAAATCGAAGAGATAGAGCAATATCTTCCTAAGGAAGAATTTTTATTGGTTGGTAGTGGTAAAAAATTAATTTCTGATTTTTTAAAAGATAAAAATTTTAATCTTGGCACAAAGGAGGATATAATAAAATCTTCCAATATTAATAAAATAGCCTTTAAATATTATAAAAATGAAGGTAAAATACCTGATGAGCCAATTTATATTAGGCAACCAAGAATAGGATAATGTCTTTTGATCTTCAAAATCAATTTAATCATAAAATACAAGAAATTTTTTATAATGATTTTCCAAAAAATATCATTATTGCAGTTTCCGGCGGTATTGACTCAATGGCTTTGTTATTTTTGGCCAATCAATTTTGTAAAAATAATAATATTAAACTTACAGCCATTACTATTGATCATAAAATTCGTCAAGAATCTACAAATGAATCTAATATAATAGCCAAAATTTGTCAGAAACATAATATAAATCACAAAATCCTAACTAATAATTATTTTATTCCGCAATCTAATATTGAAGCTAATTTGCGAGAGATTCGCTATGATTTATTATCTAATTTTGCTAAGGAGAATAATATTAAAGATGTTTTTATTGCTCATCATAGGCAGGATATTGCTGAGAATTTTTTGATTCGTCTTTTTCGTGGTAGCGGTATTGATGGATTATCTAAAATGGAAGAAATTACCAAATTAAAAAATATCAATCTAATTCGGCCATTATTGGATTTTTCTAAAGAAGATTTAATGATTTATTTGAAAGATAATAATATTTCCTACATAGAAGATCCTAGTAATTACGATCAAAAATTTTTAAGAAATAAAATTAGATCTTTTCTTAATGATTTTGATAATAAGGAGATTATTAATCAAAGAATTGCCAAAGCTAGTGATCATATTCTTGAAAATCGTAAAATTATTGAGAATCTCATAGTAGAAAAATCTGATGATATTTATCAATTTAATGATTTGGGATATTTTTTGCTTAAAAAACACAATTTTAAAAATCTGCAGCAGCAATTAGTTTTTCGCTATTTAAATTTAATTTTTAATTATTTTAATGGTAATTTCTATAAATCTCGTTTAGATAAAATTCAAAATATTTATCATTGGATTATTAATGATACTGATTATAAGGCAAAAACATTTGCTGGCGCAGTAATTGAAAATTATAACACAGATAATTTAATTATTTATCGTGAGAAATCAAAAATTATAGAGCAGCAAATTACTCAATATCAATTTATTTGGGATAATCGATTTGAAATTACTATTGATCCTAAATTAGATTTAAATAATTTAACAATTTGCACTTTAACAGCACAAAATTTTAACTCATTAATTGCGATGGGTGAATTTAAAGAATATAAAAATATTAAAAATCCTTTAAAAAAGATTTTTTATACTATTCCGGTAATTAAATTAAATGATAATATTTTGTTTAAAGAAGAATTTTTTAAGATTCGCTCCAAAACTCCCCTTGAAAAAGACCC
>JAOFKK010000075.1 GCA_028040005.1 Rickettsiales bacterium | reverse complement strand
TAAGCTCTGAGATTAAGGTATTTTCTAAAATTAAATTATAACTATTATTAGTAAATCTAACATTATTTCCCTCTTGAATAATTTGATTATTAGCAATTAAGGTTGCAAAATTAGTTGCAATATCTTTTAAAACTATTCTATCTTCATCTTTATTGAAATCGGTTATTGTTTTTGTGCCACCATTTATTGTGTTTAGCATAAAGATATCTTTGCCACTTCCTAGGGTAATTCTGTCATTTCCTCTTGAATCAAGAATCATGTCATTATTATTGCCAGCATTTATAATATCATTACCATCACCACCATCAATAATATCCATTCCATTACCACCTTTAATGGTATCATTACCTGCATTGCCACTTAAAATATCACTTCCATCTCCACCACTTATAACATCATCACCATTACCACCACTTATAATGTCATCACCTTTTTCCCCTAAAAGATAATCATTGCCATCTTCACCATCAATATTATCAGTTCCATCACCACCAAAAGCTATATCATGACCAGTTCCACCCTTAATAAAATCATTACCTTTACCGCCAAATGCCAGATCATCACCTGATCGACCCATAATTACATCATTACCATGTTCACCATATAATGTATCATTATCTGCATTTCCTTCTATAGTGTCATTGCCCTGACCACCATAAATTTTATCAAAACCATTTTGGCCATAGCCAGCATCATTGCCATTTCCAAGATAGATTAAATCATGATCATCTCCGCCAAAAATATTATCATCACCATCATTGCCAAATAAATAATCATTTCCTGATCCACCCCAAATATTCTCATTCCACCAAGAACCAACTATTTTATCATTGCCAAAAGTTCCACCTAGGTTTGATTCATGATATTTGTAATAAACCATATAATGACCACCAAAACTACCTCTTTTAGCTTTATATGATCTTATTTGAACTTCATTATATTGCTCATAGTCAATTTCTTGACTTAGAACATTAATGTCATAATTACTGGTGTACCAAGAGGAATCTACATTATAGATTACTTCATTATCGCTATCTTCTAAGATGTTTTGATATTTATTGATTAGTTCTGATTCATCAATTGCATCAGAATAATCTGAAATATTGTAAATTGCATTTTGATTAGCATCAAAAGTAAGGGATTTTAGATCAATCTCAATGTTATTATCTATTCTTAAATTTTCTACTCTTACATCCGAATCTAAAAATTGATCTTTAATAGTGATTTTATCACTAGAATTTTCGTTAAAAGTTACTTCTAAATCATGACCATTTTGGGTAAAGATAATATTATTTTGATTAGCAACGCCAAAAATTCTAATAATATCTAAGCCAGATTCATCAGTAATTTCAGTATTTCCATCGCCTAAATTATGAATAAAAAGATCATCACCAGCTCCGCCATTTAAAATGTCATTACCGGCATTTCCTATTAATATATCATTACCATCACCGCCACCAATTTCATCATCACCAATGCCGCCCATTATGTAATCATTACCAATTTCACCATAAAGATCATCATTTCCCAAATTGCCATAGATAATATCATTACCAATTCCAGCTAATACTAGATCATCATCTGCACCAGCATCAACAACATCATTACCAAGACCAGTATTTATATTATCTACCCCATCTCCTGCAAAAACTATATCATCACCAAGTTCAGTATTAATGTTATCATTACCTTGACCACCATAAACTTCATCATCACCTTCGCCAGAATTAATTTGGTCATTTCCTAATCCTGCCCTTATTAAATCATCACCATTTTCACTAAATATCGCATCATCTCCAGATCCAGCATCTATTTGGTCATGGCCAGTTCCAGTAATTATAACATCATCACCAATGCCAGCATCAATAATATCATCGCCAGCTCCGGCATCAATTTGATCATTTCCGTCATTTCCTTCTATAATATCATCACCTTCGCCTCCCATAATAGAGTCATCACCAGCGCCAGCTATTATTCTATCATTACCAATACCGCCATCAATTTGATCATCGCCATCTCCAGCATTTATGTGATCATGACCCCCTTTACCAAGAATTATATCATCACCACCTTTGCCTTCAATCATGTCATTATCAGCTCCATTTTCACTTGAAGATGAACCAATTATTATATTATTTTGATCATTTCCAACAAGAACATCTGAATGAGCAGAGCCATAAATGTCATCTACACCATTTTCACTAGCGATAAGTGTAACGCCTTCTTTTCCAACACCAATAATTTCTAAACCAGAACCATCAGCTTTTTCAATTACCTGATAAAGTTCTTTCATAATTTCTGATGGGTCAGCATATTCTCCTTCGCCATACTCTTTGCCACCCATAAATTGAGTTACGATAATGACGGCAACAATTGCTCCAACTGGCCCCAAGAACATTCCTAGAGTTGCAGCACTTGCTGCTGTAGATGCAATAGCTCCAGCAAGAACAACACCGGCTGTAGTCCCAGCATAAGTTGCTGCACCAAGAACAGCAGCAGCTCCAACACCAGCAGCAACAGGATTAATTCCAGTAGTAGCCGTTTCACCTCCAGCGGTAACTGTTGCATTTGATCCAATCCAACCTTGCGTTGATCCATAAGCTATTGCTGCTTGTGCAGCTCCTTGCGCTGACGCTTCTATGGCAAGCTCTCCATATTCCTCAGAATTTAGCCCGTCATTAGCAGTTGCAATTAGATTGGTAGCAAATGATATTGCTGATAAATAGGCAGCATTATATATTGGGTGATCTACAGCAAAATTTTGTAATGCTTCTTGTCCTTCTGGAGATAGCCTATTAACAACAGATTCCCCTTCTGCTAAATTTAAACTATCAGGGTTATCTAAAATCCAGTTATCAGCTTCACTTAATAAAAGTTCATTTTTAATTTCATTAGCCACTGTTGAAACTAATTGTTAGAACTGCACCCATTTGTTAGACCACTACCTCTTTAAAAGTCGTAGACTTTTTTCTTTAAATTCGGTGTAGAAATTTTTGAATTTTCTGAAATTTTAGAATGGCCCTAAATAGCCAAATTCGTAGAAATTTCTGGAAAATTCTAAAATTTCGTTTGTGGTATTTGATATTTTAGATTTTAATTATTTTTATTTTAAAATCTAATTCTTTTTCTCTTACTGTCATCATTATAGTAAATTTGACTAGGAGTTTTGTAATTTAGACTTTGATGAGGTCTTTGATAATTATAAAAATGGATAAATCTTGTTATTTGCCTCTTTAATTCTTCTATATTATCAGGAGGATTAAGAAAAATTTGTTCATATTTTACAGTTCTCCAGAATCTTTCAATAATTACATTGTCTACCCACCTACCTTTTCCATCCATTGATATTTGAATATTTCGTTTTTTTAATTCATTTATCCAATTACCGCTGGTAAATTGAGATCCTTGATCAGTATTGATAATTGTTGGAATAATTTTATGATTTTTTATTCCCTTTTTTAATATTTCAATGCAATTATTAGTTTCCATAGAAATTGATAATTTTGATGCAACAACAAATCTAGAACTCCAATCAATTAGTGACATTAAATAAACAAATCCTACTGGTGTTTTGATGTAAGTTATATCAATAGCCCAAGTGTGATTTGGCTTATCTATTTTAGATTTATCTTCTAATAAATAAGGATATTTATAATCTTTTTTATTGATAATTGTAGTTTTTCTTGATGGATAAAGAGCTTTAATCTTTAAAACCCTCATTAATCTAAGAATTTTCTTACAATTAATTTTATTATTATGATTTCTATCTTGATTGATTATTTCTGTAATTCTTCTATATCCGAAAAATTGATATTTACTCCAGATATTATGAATATCTTTACATAAACTATTAATCTTAGAAATATCAATCCTAGATTTATAATAAAAATTAGATCTATTAATATCTAACAATCTACATCTATTTCTGACAGCTAAATTATACATATCTGATGATAATTTTAGAAATTTGATTTTCTTAGAATAATCTAACTGTCCAGAAACTTTTTTAAGAAATCTCTTTCCATCGTTAGCTGGCCTATCTTTTTATATAATTTATCAATTTCTTTATCTTTCTTTTTTTGTTCTTTTTTACTTAATTTTTCCTCTTTAGATAATTTAGAATCAGAAAATATATCATTACCACTAGCTTTAAATTGCTTAACCCATTTATGCAATGTTGATTTAGCGATATCATATTCGCTACAAATCTGATAAATTGTATAATTTTCGGATAAATATTTCATTACAACTTTAAACTTAAAATCAGAATTATATTTTTTAATTTCTTTTGACATAATTTATTAAATTAAATTTTTAATTAACAGATGAA
>JAOFKK010000076.1 GCA_028040005.1 Rickettsiales bacterium | reverse complement strand
TAACGATATTAACTCTGTTGCTAAATTAATTACCAATAAAACTGCCGCTATTTTAATTGAGCCAATTCAAGGTGAACAAGGTGTTAGGGCAGCGGATAAAAAATTCATCTCTGACCTTAGAAGATTAGCCGATCAAAATGAATTATTATTATTTTTTGACGAAGTACAATGTGGAGTTGCTAGAACGGGGCATCTTTATGCTTGTGATTATTATGGAGTCAAGCCCGACATTATTGCTTCTGCTAAGGGAATTGGAGCTGGCTTTCCCGTTGGCGCTTGCCTTGCAACAAAAAAAGCTGCTTCTGGCATGGGAATTGGCTCTCACGGCACAACCTATGGCGGCAATCCTATTGCTACTAAAATTGCTAATTTTGTAATTAATAAAGCATCAGATAAGGATTTTTTAAAAGCAGTTCAAGATAAGGGAATTTTAATTAAGAAAAATTTAACCCTATTACAAAAGGATTTTCCAAAAATAATTGATGAAATAAGAGCTGTTGGGTTAATGATTGGTATAAAAATCAATAAAAAACATTCTAATATAAAAATTGTAAAAGATTTGTCAGAATTGGGCTTACTAACAATTCCCGCTGGTGATAATGTGATAAGACTTTTGCCACCACTAATTATTGAGCAAGAGCATATTGAAAAAGCTCACCAAATATTAATCAAAATATTACAGAATGTCTCAAAAGCATATTGAAAAAGCTCACCAAATATTAAAAACAGATATCAGCTTTATGAAGTGACGATACTATCCTAGATCAAGAGGTTTCTATTTGACTTTGCATTAATTCATTCCACCTACTTTTTGACCTAACTCTTCTGGCGTAAACGCGATCTCTTGCCTTTGTAAGGCTATTATTTATTCTCTCTTTTTTGTTTAAATCCTCTCTTTGCAATTGCAGTAAGGATTTTGATCTTGGTTTTGTAACAATATTACTTAATATTCTACCCCTTTCTTTTTGAATTGTTTGTTTGCGGTTTCTTTCATGCAATTCATGGTGATGCATAACAATATTAGCAATGAATCGGCGCCTTTTTTCATTTGCTACTCTTTTTCTTTGGGCTTTTGTAAGTTTCTTTTTCTTTTTAGATTTTAAAATAGAAGAAAGGCCGACCTCATGCAACATATGTCGTGACCTATGTTGTTTGGTATGGTATTTTTCTAGAATGCTTGGCACTGATGCTATTGATCTTGTATCTATATATCTCATTTTATTGGAAGAATATTTTAATACAAAATCAAATTTAAAATTTTATAATCTTTTTTAATCATCTAAAGCTATATATAACAATAATAATTACAAATTCAAAAACTATTTCAGTAATTATATCATAAATTTTAGATGTTTACCAGAAAAAAATTATTTTTATTACCTTAACAAGACCCTTGCATATATGATTTTATAAGGAAGCAATTTGCTTTTATGTTAATTTTATCCAAATTCAATGATTTTTTAAACCAATATAGGCATATTACACTAAAAATCATCAAATTTTGCCTAAAAATTATCTAAAAAACAAATTATACCATTTCTTATCTTTAAAGCAATTCTTGATAATGATATAAATTAACAGCAATTTAAGAATCTGCCTGATAACTAAATACGGAACTGAAAATACTCTAAAATTCTAATTTTAGCTTCCGACAATCCACTTGACTTATGATTCTAGCAATATCCCTAAGATGCTGTCTTAACAGACCCTTCTTTAACATTTAAAGATCTTATTTGTTCTTCAATTTTATCAGAAATATCTGGATTCTCCCTAAGATATTTTTTAGCATTTTCTTTACCTTGGCCAATTTTTACCCCATCATAAGCATACCAAGACCCAGATTTTTCAATAATATCCTCCTTAACAGCCAAATCAATGATTTCTCCAATTTTTGAAACACCTTCACCGTAAATAATTTCAAATTCAGCCACTTTAAATGGTGGAGCAACCTTATTTTTAACCACCTTTACCTTAGTATCATTACCAAGAATTTCATCGCCATTTTTAATTTGAGAACCTCTCCTAATATCAAGACGAACAGAAGAATAGAATTTTAAAGAGTTACCGCCAGTTGTGGTCTCAGGAGAGCCAAACATAACACCGATTTTCATTCTAATTTGGTTAATAAAAATTACCGTACAACCAGTTTTTGATATTGATCCAGTCAATTTACGAAGAGCTTTACTCATTAATCTGGCTTGTAAGCCCATTTGATTATCAGCCATACCACCTTCTAACTCAACTTGAGGCGTTAAGGCCGCAACTGAATCAATAACAATTAGATCAACAGCTCCAGATCTAACAAAAGTATCAACAATTTCTAGGGCAGACTCACCATTATCTGGTTGAGAAATTACCATTTCATCAATATTAATACCTAAATTACCAGCATAAGTAGGGTCAAAAGCATGCTCAGCATCAACAAAAGCACAAGATAGGCCTTTTTTTTGAGCTTCAGCAATAGCATGAAGTGTTAAAGTTGTTTTACCAGAGCTTTCAGGGCCATAAATTTCAATAATCCTACCTCTTGGATAACCACCAACACCAAGAGCTTTATCAAGAGCTAAAGAACCGCTTGATATTGTTTCAACATCAATTTTTGGTCTTTCACCTAACATCATGGCAGAACCTTTGCCAAATTGCTTATTAATTTGCGAAAGAGCAGCGTCTAGAGCTTTTTTTCTATTTACATCTGTAGTCATAGTGGTTAAATATTAAAAGTTTAATTAGTTATTTTAGTAATTCTGATAATGTCTTTCCTAAGGTCGCAGGAGAATCAGCAACGGCAACGTTAGCTGATTTCATAGCCTCAATTTTATCTTCAGCACCACCTTTTCCGCCAGCAATAATAGCTCCAGCATGACCCATTCTTTTGCCTGGAGGGGCAGTTCTACCAGCGATAAAGCCAACACAAGGTTTTGACCTACCTTTTTTAGCTTCTTGCTTTAAAAATTCTGCAGCCTCCTCTTCATCAGAGCCACCAATTTCACCAATCATAATCATTGACTCCGTTTGCTCATCAGAAAGAAACATATCAAGACAATCAATAAAATTTGTACCATTAATTGGATCACCACCAATACCAATACAAGTTGATTGACCCAAACCTTCATTAGTTGTTTGATGAACCGCCTCATAAGTTAAGGTACCAGAACGAGAAACAATACCAACAGAACCAGATTTATGAATATGACCAGGCATAATACCAATTTTACATTGACCCGGGGTAATAATTCCTGGGCAATTTGGCCCAATTAATCTTGAATTAGAAGTTTTAAGAGCAGCCTTAACCTTAGCCATATCTAAAACTGGAATACCTTCAGTAATACAAACAATTAATTCAATTTTAGCATCAATAGCTTCTAAAATTGCATCAGCTGCAAAAGGAGGGGGAACATAAATTACTGAAGCATTAGCATCAGTTTTTTTCTTAGCATCTAAAACAGTATCAAAAACTGGTAAATTAAGATGTTGTGAGCCGCCCTTACCCGGTGTAACGCCACCGACCATATTTGTGCCATAAGCAATTGCTTGCTCAGAGTGGAAAGTACCTTGCATACCAGTAAATCCTTGGCAAATAACTTTTGTATTTTTATTAATTAAAACAGACATTTATATATTATATTTATTAATTAGCTGCGCTCGCAGTATTATTATTACCTTGAATGGAATTGACCGCCTTTTGAGCAGCATCACCTAGATCATTAGCCGAAATAACCGTTAAGTCAGACTCGGCAAGTATTTTTTTACCAAGATCAACATTAGTACCTTCTAGTCTAACAATTAAAGGAATTTCAAGATTAACTTCCTTAGCGGCAGCAATAATGCCTTCAGCAATAATATTACATCTCATAATACCACCAAAAATATTTACTAAAATTGCTTTAACATTCTTATCAGAAAGGATAATTTTAAAAGCTTCAGTAACCCTTTCCTTAGTAGCAGAACCACCAACATCAAGGAAGTTAGCAGGAGAAGAGCCATAAAGTTTAATAATATCCATAGTAGCCATAGCTAAACCAGCACCATTAACCATGCAGCCAATTTCACCATCCATTTTAACATAATTTAACTCATGTTTAGAAGCTTCAATTTCTAACGGATCTTCTTCTTCAATATCTCTTAATTCCTTAATTCTTGGCTGGCGATAAAGAGCATTATCATCAAAATTATATTTAGCATCAAGAACAATTAATTGCTCTTCCTTAGTTATAACTAAAGGGTTAATTTCAATCTGAGCAGCGTCAGTT
>JAOFKK010000073.1 GCA_028040005.1 Rickettsiales bacterium | reverse complement strand
AAAGCTGTTTGTTAATCCATTTCTTTAATTTCTTAAACATATCTTCTAAAATTTAATTAATAATCTAAATTAAAATATTGGGTTTTCTTAATATGTCAACCCATTAGCGTATAAATCCGTTTAATTATATCATAAAATGCAAGAAAAATCAAGTATTTTGTGAGGGGTTGGTTTTGATGTGTTGTGACAGGAGGTAGATTGATTAGATGTTTTATGTTGCAATATCGCGTACCCCACCAAAGTTTGGGACAAACTTTGACTATTTTATGTTGTGACAGGAGGTAACTTGATTGGCATTTTATATGTTGAAGAATCCCGAAACACATCAAAAGCCATTCAAGCTGCTTTTTCTTGCAGTTTTATTTTATATTTTTATAATCCATTTTTTGAAAAATATAAATAGTATATGAAATTTCGTTCTTACCTTTTTGATATTATTCTGATTTTATTTACCATCATGCATAATCTGCTTTTTTTTATGATTATGCCAATTTCTTTTATCATTGATGTTGTTTTTAAGATTTTTGATTGCAATAAAAATATAACTCGTTTTATTGCCGATAAATTCGCTAAAATTTGGTCTATTTTTTTAATGTTTTGTCTAAAGATCACTTGTGGCATTACTTATGAAATTAGGGGAAAGGAGAATATACCGCAAAATCAATCGGTAATTATTGCTTCTAAACATCAATCAATGTGGGAGACGGTTATTATGCATCTTATTGTTCGTCATCCAGTATATATTTTTAAAAAAGAGCTTTTAAAAATACCATTTTACGGTTGGTATTTACACTTTATGAGCGGTATTGTTGCTGATAGGCAGGGCGGCTCTAAGGCTTTAAAATCAATTGTAAATTCTGGTAAAAAATATCTTAAAAATAAGCAAAATATTGTTATTTTTCCACAAGGAACAAGAACAAAAATTGGGGCTAAGATAGAAGATTATCCTTATCAATCGGGTCTATTGGGTCTTTATAATTTTTTAAAAGTTCCTGTTGTTCCTGCCGCTCTTAATTCTGGTCTTTATTGGAGTAAGGATGCTAAAAAACCAGGTAAAATTATTATTGAATTTTTACCAATGATTGAATCTGGATTAAAAAAAGAACAATTTGTTAATTTATTGCAGGGTGCAATAGAGCAAAAAAGTGACGATTTATTAAAAAATGACTAAAGAAAATATTATTTCAGTTATAATGGGCAGTAATTCAGATTTTCCAATCATGAATGAAGCTTGTAAAATTTTAGAAGATTTTGGTATAAATTATGAAAAAAAGATTATTTCAGCTCATAGAACGCCAGATCGCTTATGTCAATTTGCCAAAAATGCCAAAAAAAATAATATTAAGGCCATAATTGCTGGTGCTGGAGGTGCTGCTCATTTACCTGGTATGGTTGCTTCTATGACTATAATTCCTGTGTTTGGAGTTCCTATTGCTAGTAAAAATCTTAAAGGTATGGATAGTTTATTATCTATTGTGCAAATGCCCTATGGTGTTCCCGTTGGTAGTTTGGCAATTGGTGAGGCGGGTGCAAAAAATGCAGCTTTAATGGCAATAGCAATTTTGGCATTAAATAATGATAATATAGCTAAAAAATTAGAAGATTTTAGAAAAAAACAAACCAATTCTATTGCTTTAGAGCCGCATTTATAGAGATTGCCCCAAATCTAAAATTTCCTTTGATATTTTTTTCTAAATTTGGGATATTCGTTTACATTAAGTAAATTATTTTGCCTAAAAATTATCTAAAAATTAAATTACTTTAATTATGCAAAGGTCTCAATATTTTAAATTTAGATGAAAAATATAATTATATTTGGATTAGCCAGATCGGGAATAGCTACAATTAATTCTTTATCAAAATTAGATTATCAAATTCAGATTGGCGATGATAATAGTCAATCAATTGATAAGGTTGCTAATTTAAAAAATATCAAAAAATGTTATGATATAAAAGATATTAAATGGGATGGGGTTGATTTTATTATTATTTCGCCCGGCGTGCCATTATATTTTCCTAAGCCACATGATATTGTTAAATTAGCTAATCAAAATAATGTTAAAATAATTTGTGATGTAGAATATTTTTATCAATTATATAAAAATCATAATTATATCGGCATTACTGGTACAAATGGCAAATCAACTAGTACCGATTTAATTGCTAATATTTTTAAAAATTCAGGTAAAAAATATGATTTTGGTGGTAATATTGGTAAGGCTGTATTTGATATGGAAATTTTTCCAGAAAATAGCCACTATATTTTAGAACTCTCTTCATATCAGCTTGATTTAATCCGTAACACCCATCTTAAAATTGCTATATTGCTAAATATAACTCCTGATCATTTGGAAAGGCATGGTAATTTTAAAAATTATATTTTGTCTAAAAAAAGGATATTCCAAAATCAGGGACAGGGTGATTTTTCTATAATTGGAATTGACAATAAAGAGAGTGCAAAGATTTATAATCAATTGGAAAAAGATCCGCAATTTAAAGCGAATTTAATTCCTTTTTCTACAAAAATTATTTTAGATAAGGGTTTTTCGATTCAAAATCAGATAATTTATAAGAATGGCAATGAAATTGCTAATTTGCAGGATAAAATTCTTATTAAAGGGGCTCATAATCTAGAAAATATTTTAGCTTCTTTTATTTCTGCTTATATTTGTCAAATTGATATTGATTTTATTATTAAATCTATCTCTAATTTTACTGGTTTAAAACATCGCATGCAATTTGTACGCAAAATTAATAATATTAACTTTATTAATGATAGTAAGGCAACTAGCTTAGAATCATCTATTATGGCTATTAAAAATTTTGATAATATTTATTTAATTTTAGGAGGTCAAATTAAGGATGATGATTTTAATTTATTAGCAAAATATAAAGATAAAATTATAAAATGTTATTTGATTGGTAAAGATACTGACAAATTATATAATATCTTATTAAATAAAATTACCTGTCAAAAATGTTATGATTTAAAGAAGGCGATTAGCAATTCTTACCAAGAGGCAAAAAAAATAAATCAAGAATCTAATATTTTATTATCACCCGCTGCCGCCTCTTTTGATCAATGGCAAGATTTTGAAGAAAGGGGGGAGTTTTTTATAAAAGAGGTCGAAATATTTTAGTTATTTTTGATAAATGATACTAGGAGACTGCCCTAAATCACGATATAAAAGGAGGTTTTAGATTTGGGGTAGTTTTATTATGGGGCTGTCGTGAATCAAAGGAAACTTTAGGTTCACGACAGCCCCATTATGCATCTGTAGCTCAATTGGATAGAGTACTGCCCTCCGAAGGCAGAGGTTGCGGGTTCAACTCCCGCCAGATGCACCATATTATAAAATAGCTATAGAATTTTTGCTATATCAAGCATTCTAACTGAAAAACCCCATTCATTATCATACCAAGAGCAAATTTTAACTAAATTACCAATAACTTTAGTTTGAGTAGAATCAAAGCAAGAGCTATAAGGATTATGGTTAAAATCAACAGAAACCAAAGGCTCATCAACATATTGTAAAACTTGCTGCATTCTTCCTTCTTGAGATTTTTTTAGCATTAATGTATTAATTTCATCGATAGAAACCTCTTTTTTAGCAATAAAATTAAAATCAGTCATTGAAACATTTGGGGTAGGAACCCTAATTGCACCACCATCTAATTTACCTTTTAATTCTGGCAAAACTAAACCAATGGCAGCAGCGGCACCGGTGGAGGTTGGAACCATAGAAATACCAGCAGATCTTGCTCTTCTTGGGTCGCGATGATTGGCATCAACAATATTTTGATCATTAGTATAGGCGTGAATTGTAGTCATAAAGCCTTTTTCAATACCAATTTCATCATTTAAAATTTTAACCACAGGAGCAAGACAATTAGTAGTGCAAGATCCGATAGAAATAATTTGATCATTAGAATTTAAAATATCGTCATTTACGCCATAAATTACAGTTTTAATTTCCTTATCCTTAGCTGGGGCAGAAATTATTACTTTTTTGGCACCGCCTTTTAAATGTTTTTCATTATCTTTAACGGTTTTAAAAGCACCCGTACATTCAAAAACAATATCAACCTTTAATTTATCCCAAGGTAATTCCTCTGGATTTCTACCCCTAACAATGGCAATATCATGACCATTAATTGATATTAAATCTTCAGATTTTTTGGTAATATCGGCATTAAAAATACCATGAATTGAATCATATTTAATTTGATGGATGATTCTGTCGGTTGCGGCTGAAGAATTAATTGCTACAATATTAATATCATTGTAATTTTCTTCAAATTTTGCCCTAAGAATTGCTTTTCCTATTCTTCCAAGGCCATTAATTGCTGTATTTTTTGTCATTTTACTTTATTTAATTTTGGTGACTA
>JAOFKK010000072.1 GCA_028040005.1 Rickettsiales bacterium | reverse complement strand
ATAATCTGCAATCATTTGGATTATCATATATAATATTTACAAATTCTTACAAATAAAATTTTATCTAAAATATGAATATTGTAGCAAGTAACAAAGAAATTATTCCCGTTAATCTTTCTAGTGAGATGAAAAAATCTTATTTGGATTATGCCATGTCGGTTATTGTATCGCGTGCTATTCCAGATGTTTGTGACGGTTTTAAGCCTGTTCATAGAAGAATCCTTTATGTTATGTATGAAGGTGGTTATGATTACAATAAGCCATTTAAAAAATCTGCTAGAATTGTCGGTGAGGTAATGGGTAAATATCACCCTCATGGTGATTCTGCTATTTATCAATCATTAGTTAGAATGGCTCAGGATTTTTCTATGGGAGTTATGCTTATTGATGGTCAGGGTAATTTTGGCTCAATTGATGATGATCCTGCTGCTGCAATGAGATATACCGAATCTCGTTTACAAAAAATTTCCCACATTATGTTGGAAGATTTGGATAAAAACACGGTTGATTTTATGCCAAATTATGATGGTTCCGAGCAAGAGCCTATGGTTTTGCCAGCTCGTTTTCCAAATTTGCTTGTTAATGGTAGTAGTGGCATTGCCGTTGGTATGGCAACCAATATTCCACCCCATAATCTTGGTGAAGTTATTGATGGTTTATTAGCTTATATTGATAATAATGATTTAACAGTTGCTGATTTATTGCAAATTATTCCTGGTCCAGATTTTCCAACTGGTGGTGTAATTTATGGTAAATCTGGTTTTACCAATGCTGCTAATACTGGTCGTGGTTCGGTTATTATTCGTGGTAAATGCAATGTTGAAGAAAAGGGTAAAAAAATATCAGTTATTATTAGTGAAATTCCTTATCAGGTTAATAAGGCTAAATTGGTTGAAAAAATTGCTGAATTAGTTAAGGATAAAAAAATTGAGGGTATTTCTGACCTTCGTGATGAATCTAACCGTGATGGTGTAAGAATTGTTATTGACCTTAAGAGAGATGCAATTTCCGAAGTTATTATTAATCAGCTTTATAATTACACAGAATTACAAAAAAGTTTTGGTGTTAATATGCTTGCCCTTAATTATGGTCGCCCAGAACTTCTTAACCTTCTTGATGTTATTCGTATTTTTGCTAAATTTAGGGAGGATGTTGTTGTTAGAAGAACAAATTTCTTACTTAATAAGGCAAGAGATAAAACTCATATTTTAATTGGTCTTGCTGTTGCTGTTGCTAATATTGATGAGGTGGTTGCTTTAATTAGATCCTCTAAAGATACCGCGGAAGCTAAGGAAAAATTACTTTCTAGAAATTGGCCAGCTCAAGATGTACAAACAATTATTGCTTTAATTCAAGATAGAAGCAATGTTATTGAAGATGGTAAATTCTATTTTAGTGAAATTCAAGCCAAAGCAATTCTTGATATGAGATTAGCTAAATTAACTGGTCTTGAAATGGATAAGATTGATGGCGAAATTAAAGAATTAGCCAAAAAAATCGCTGGATATATTGAAATTCTTTCTAATAGAGATGTTCTTATTAATATTGTTAAGCAAGAATTGATCGAGGTTAAAGAGCAATTTGCTGTACCAAGAAGATCACAAATTGAAGAATCAGAATTAGAATCTAACATTGAAGATCTTATTCCAAAAGAAGATATGGTGGTAGTTGCAACCATGAATGGCTATATTAAAAGAGTTCCACTTTCAACCTATAAAGCCCAAAATCGTGGCGGTAAAGGTCGTAGCGGTATGGATGTTAAGGATGAGGATATTGCGATTAATATTTTTGTAGCCAATACTCATATTCCAATTTTATTTTTCTCTGACAAAGGTAAGGTTTATCGTATGAAAACTTACAAATTACCATTAACTTCACCACAAGCTAAGGGTAGGGCGTTGGTTAATTTGCTTCCTATTGAGCAGGATGAAAAAATCACTACAATCTTACCTCTTCCTGAAGATCAGGAATCTTGGAAAGATCTTAATATTGTTTTTGCTACTGCTTCTGGTAAAATTCGTAAAAATTCAATGGATCAATTTGCTGATATTAGAACATCGGGCAAAATTGCTATGAAATTAGAAAATGGTGAGGCTTTAATTGGTGTTAATATCTGTTCTGATGATAATGATATTATGCTTTCTACCAAAAATGGTAAATCAATTCGTTTTTCATCCGAATCTTTAAGAGTTTTCCAAAGTCGTAATTCAACTGGTGTTAGGGGTATTAAGCTTGAGAAGGATAATGAAGTAATTGACATGTCAATTCTCAAACATTCTGAGGCTGATATGTTAACTAAAGAAAAATACCTTAAAATACCAACCAATAAAAGAATTGAGCTTAAGGATGCTTTAATTTTTAATGAAGATATTAAAAATAATAAGGAAATTGACTTAATTGATGCTATTCCTAAAAAATTACCAAAAATTGACTCTGATTTATCGCAGGAACAAGTACAGCAAATGGCTTTAGATGAAGAATTTATCTTAACAATGACCGAAAATGGCTTTGGCAAGAGAACTTCTGCTTATGAATATCGCATTACTAATCGTGGCGGCGTTGGTATTACCAATATTATCACTTCTAAGAGAAATGGCGCAGTTGTGGCCAGCTTCCCTATTGATCACAAGGATCAAGTAATGTTAATTACTGATAATGGCACCTTAATTAGAACCAAGATCGATACTGTTAGAGTTTCTGGCCGTAATACCCAGGGCGTTACTTTGATTAAAACTACTTCAGAAAAAGTCTCTTCAGTTGCAAGAATTGCAGGTAGCCAGGAAGAGGTAATTGAAGATGAATTAAGTGAAGATTAATTTCTATTCTTTATTTTATAAATCTCGATATAATTAATTAAAGTAATTTTAATTAATAATATAAATCATGCCAGTAACAGATAAAGATGGAGCTTTAGAAGTTGTAAGTCTTGATGGCTTAAAGTTTCAATCTTTACCAGAAGATTTAAAAGATGATAAAGAAACTGCTTTAGCGGCTGTAGAGCAGATGTTCGTATATTTGAATTGTTATCAGAAGAATTAAGAGGTGATAAAGAAATTGCTTTAGCGGCTGTAAATCAAGATGTTCGTATATTTGTATTTTTACCAGAAGGATTAAAAGGTGATAAAGAGATTGCTTTAGCGGCCATAAGACAAAATGGCAATGCACTTCAATTTGCATCAGAAGCATTAAGAGGAGATAAAGCTTTTATTTTAAAGGATGTAGGGTTAAATGGCAGTGTAATTAAGCATCTATCGACACAATTAATAAGCGATAGAGATTTTATCTTAGGGGTTGTAAGCGAACATGGTGCATTACTTGAATTTTTACCAGAAGGATTAAAAGGCGATAAAGAAATTGTTTCAGAGGCCGTAAAGCAATATGGCCGCGCACTTCAATATGCATCAGAAGAATTAAGGGGCGATAGAGAAGTTGTTTTAGAGGCTGTAAAACAGAATGGTACAGCGCTTCAATTTGCATCAAAAGAATTAAGGGGTGGCAGAGAAGTTGTTTTAGAATCTAGAAGGAGCACTGAAATTGTACTAGAAATAGATTCAGAGGTTGCTGTAGAAAAGCCCAAGAAGAGTTGTGTTATCACTGATTGTTATAGTGGAATGAGTAGTCTTCTTAGTAGATTGAGGTAGATAAGAAATAATTGACATGTCATTTTCAAGCGCTCTAAAGTTAATATATTAAGTAAGAAAAAATACCTTAAAATCCCAACCAATAAAAGAATTTAGTTTTGGTATAATTGAAGATGAATCAAGTAAAGATTAATTATTATTGCTTTATTTTGTAAGTTTTGATATAATTGACTAAGATAATTTTAATTAATAATATAAATTATGCCAGAAGCAGATTCTAAAAAAGAAATATCAGTATGTGGTGGGCTTAGTGGAGAAAAAATTTGTATAATAAATTTTGACCCTAATCTTACAATCGGCGATCTCAAGAGTAAACTAAAAGAAGCTTCTAATATTCCAGTTAAACAACAAAAACTTGTATTTGGTAACGAAATATTGTCGGATGATCATAAATTATCTAATTACTTACAAGAAGCAGAAAAATATACTTTAACTTTAATAAAAAGAGATCTAGATGTCACTAAAGCTTTAGAGGTCCTAGAAAAATTTGGCTTTGAACTTCAATTTGCATCAGACAAATTAAAAGGCGATAAAGAAGTTGTTTTAGAGGTTGTAAAGAAAGATGGCCTTGCACTTAAATTTGCATCAGAAGAATTAAGGGGTGATAGAGAAGTTGTTTTAGCGGCCGTAAAGCAAGATGGCTACGCACTTGAACTTGTATCAGAAAAATTAAGGGGTGATAAAGAAGTTGCTTTATAGGCCGTAAAGCAAAATGGCTTAGCAATTTCTGGTGTATCAAGAGAATTAAAAGAC
>JAOFKK010000074.1 GCA_028040005.1 Rickettsiales bacterium | reverse complement strand
GATTATCAAATAGTTTATTATGTGTTTTTAATGATAATCTAAAATAATCAACTTGAAGATAAAATAAAAAACCTTTTAATATAATGAGTCCCTTGATATAATTTAATAAATAGGGTAAATATAACTATACTAATTGAATGAATTTACAAAATTCTAAAAATATAATTCCAGGTTTTAAGATTACATTATCATTTACCTTAATTTATCTATTGATAATAGTTATTATACCGTTATCTGGATTATTTTTTGTCACTGCCAAATTAAGTTTCTCAGAATTTATTGCAAATGTTACTGAGCCACAAGTAGTTGCTGCTTATAAGGTTAGTTTTTACAGTTCCTTTGTTGCTGCTATTGTTAGTGGTATTTTTGGATTAATTATCGCCTGGGTTCTAGCTAAATATGATTTTTACGGTAAAAAAGCCTTGGATTATCTTGTGGACTTACCATTTGCTATTCCTACCGCTGTTTCCGGTATTACATTGGCCGCACTTTATGCCAAAAATGGTTGGATTGGTTCAATTTTTGATAAATTTGGAATTGAAATCGCCTTTACTCAAACCGGAATAATAATTGCACTTATTTTTGTTGGCTTTCCTTTTGTTGTAAGAACCGTTGAGCCAATTTTAAAAGATTTAGATAATGAATTAGAGGAGGCCTCTGCTAGTCTTGGGTCGGGTAAAATACAAACTTTTTTTAAAGTAACTTTGCCTATTATATTTCCTGCACTTTTAACCGGTATCACAACCTCTTTCGCTAGAGCTCTTGGAGAATATGGTTCAGTCATTTTTATTGCTGGTAATATGCCTATGATGACGGAGATCGTACCTTTGGTAATTATTACAAAATTAGAACAATATGACTATGATGGTGCAACTTCAATTGCGTTATTAATGCTTTTAATTTCTTTTACCATGCTTTTGGTTATTAATTATATGCAAAAATTAACACATAGAAGATGAGTTTCTTAAATAAAAATAAATTAATATTACCAACTAGCAGCTATCCAATAACAAAATATTCATTGCTATTTTTAGCAACATGTTTTTTGTTTTTATTTGTACTTTTGCCAGTTATCGTTATCTTTATTAACGCTTTTAAAGGTGGTATTGATTTATATATGAAGTCAATATTGGATGATGAAGCATTATCAGCTATTAAATTAACCTTACTAGTCTCAGCCATTTCGGTTCCATTAAATACAATTTTTGGCATTTGTGCTTCATGGCTAATTGCAAAATATGATTTTTATGGTAAAAAGTTACTTTTAAGTATAATTGATCTACCATTTTCCGTTTCTCCGGTAATTTCTGGTTTAATTTATATTTTGTTATTTGGGTCTTATAATTATTTTGGTGCTTGGCTTATAGAAAATGATCTTGATATTATTTTTGCAGTTCCGGGTATAGTTATTGCTACTATTTTTGTTACCTTTCCCTTTATTGCTAAAGAATTAATTCCTTTAATGGAAGAGCAGGGCTCTTCTGAAGAAGAAGCGGCAATTTCCCTTGGAGCCGGAGGGTTTAAGACATTTTTATTTATAACATTACCAAATATTAAATGGGCCTTACTCTATGGTGTTTTACTTTGTAATGCTCGTGCTATGGGTGAGTTTGGTGCGGTATCGGTTGTCTCTGGTCATATTAAGGGTCTTACCAATACTATACCACTTCATGTTGAAATATTATATAATGAATATAATTTTGTTGCAGCCTTTGCTGTGGCCTCTATATTGACAATTATGGCTTTATTTACATTATTATTAAAATCTGTAATTGAGGGTAAAATTCACAAATAAACTAAACATTTAATGGCAATAAAAGTACAAAATATAAATAAATATTTTAGTGGTATTAGAATCTTAAAGGATATTAATCTTAATATTAATTCAGGTGAATTAATCGCACTAATAGGTCCTTCCGGATCTGGGAAAACAACATTATTACGTATCATTGCAGGCCTAGAATTTGCTAATTCTGGCGATGTTTTTCTTGGTAAGCAAAATGTTAATAATGTTCATATTAAAGATAGGGATGTTGGATTTGTATTCCAAAATTACGCTCTTTTTAAAAATATGAATGTTTTTGATAATATTGCCTTTGGTCTTAAAGTAGGTAAGAGAAAAAAACTATATAATAAAGAGCAAATTAAAACAGAAGTTGATAAATTACTAGATTTAATTCGTTTAAAACATTTATCTCATAGATATCCTTCTGAATTATCTGGGGGTCAGAGGCAGAGAGTTGCCTTAGCTAGATCACTTGCTATTAAGCCTAAATATTTATTACTGGATGAGCCTTTTGGCGCTCTTGATGCTAAGGTCAGAAAAGAACTTAGAACATGGTTAAGAAGATTACATAATGAGACTGATATTACAACAATCTTTGTAACACATGATCAGGAAGAGGCTATGGAGGTTGCAGATAAAATTGTAGTAATGGGCGAGGGTAGAATTCAGCAAATTGGTGATTCTGGAGACATTTATCACAAACCCAATAATATGTTTGTCTATAATTTTCTTGGTGAATATAATGAATTTGCAGGATTTAAAGATTCAGATGGGGAGTTGCATTTATCAACCACAGATAAGGTTAATTTTAGTCAGGAATTTGCGCGTAAAATACATCCAAGAAATTGGATTAATAAATATGTTTCAGTTAATTCTAAAATTTTAGCTAAAAAAATAGGCATAAAAAACCCTGAAAAAAATATTGAACCTAACAAATCTAAGCCTAAAAAAAGCAAAGATTCGAATTATATTACAATATTTGCAAGACCTCATGAAATGCATATAGATCGAAAAAGAGAATTTGAAGAATCTATAGAATCTGAATTATCACATGTTAACCCAGCTGGATTTTCGGTTAAATTAGAATTTCAAGCAAAAAATATTTTCAAATTAATTCAAGTGGAAATTACCCATGAATTTGCTGAAGAATTAAATTTAAAAATAGGCGATATATTTTATATAAGACCAAAGAAATTAAGAACTTTTGAATAAAATATGCCTAATATAGAATATATTAAAATGTCGGGTGCTGGTAATATTTTTACCATTATAGACTCCAGAAGGAAGAAATATGAATTCTCTAAAAAACAAATTAAAAATATCTCCTCTCAAGAGCAAACTAAATGTGATCAATTTATAGTTCTTAAACCATCTATTAAGGCTGATTTAGCAATTGAAATTTTTAATAATGACGGCTCAAGAGTTGGTGCTTGCGGTAATGCTTCACGCTGCGTTGCTTTTTTAGCAATGAAGGAATTTTTTAAGAATAAAGTCTCTATTGAAACTGATGAGGATGTCTTAGAATGTAAAAAAGAAGGTGATAAAATTGCCGTTAATATGGGCATCCCCAGATTTAACTGGAGGCAAATACCATTAAAAAGAGAGGTAAAATCAATGACATTTCGCATTAAGCACCCTTTAATTGAAAATTGGGAATTTGGGGTGGTTAATATTGGCAATCCTCATCTAATTACATTTATTAATTACGATATTGAGGATAATGAATTTTTTGAAATAGGACCTTTTTTAGAAAATCATCCATTATTTCCTGAAAAGACTAATGTTGAATTTGCTAATATTATAGCCCCTAATCATATTAAGGTTAGAGTTTGGGAAAGAGGCACGGGAGAGACGAATGCTTGTGGTAGCGGAGCTTGCGCCGTTGCTGCTATGGCTATTAAAAAATCTTTAGTACAATGTTCAAAAGCAATTACCATATCCTTTAAGGGTGGAGATATTATTATTAAACCCAATATTACAGGATCTTTAAATATGATTGGTGACTATAAATATATCACCAAAGATCATCTAACCTTATAATAATGCCTCAAACTTTAAATATTATTTTTGCAATAGCTCCAATTTTTGCAATCATAATGTTTGGCTATTTTCTGAGAAAAATTGGAAAATTACCAAAAGAATTCTTAGATAATAGTGATTTTTTAATTTTTTGGGTTTTTCTACCCTCGCTATTTTTTGTTAAAATATCAAATGCTGATTTAGAATCTAGGCCAATTATAGATTTTTCCTTAATATTGTCATTAATATTTATATTTACTCTTATTTATTCATTTTTTTCCTTAAAATCTTTTAATATTTCAAAATCTAGCTCTTTGCCAATGATTCAAGGATCTTGCCGTATTAATACTGTGATTGTCCTTGCTATTTCAAGCGCCTTATATGGCGTAGAAGGTTTAGAAATAGCAGTTCTTGGATCGGCAGTTATGGTGCCCTTAATTAATACTTCAATGCCTGTATTTTTATTACTTCTTATAAGGGGTGAAAAGGTAAATATTTTCAACAAAATAAAAACAGAAATTTTAGGAAATCCAATTATTTTAAGTATTGTATTTGGTTTTACATTTAATTATCTAAATTTA
>JAOFKK010000071.1 GCA_028040005.1 Rickettsiales bacterium | reverse complement strand
ATTAGCAACAAAAGTTATTTTAAAGTTGGGAAGTGGTATTAATTTATATTAACTTTACAATCTCTTCTGATAAATCAATATAAGCTTTAGATCCTGCGCATTTTGGATCATAAGTTAAAGCAACTTCACCATATGATGGCGCTTCTGATAGACGAACATTTCTTGGTATACATGTCTTAAAAACCATATCTCCTAGGAATTTTCTGACATCTTCCTCAACCTGTTCTGTTAATTTATTTCTTTTATCATGCATGGTTAAAATAATTCCAAGAATATTCAGATCAGGATTAAGATTCTTTTTTATTAGTTCTAAAGTAGTCAAAAGATGACTCAGCCCTTCTAAAGAATAAAACTCACATTGCATTGGAATTAAAATATAGTTAGTGGCACTTAAGGCATTAACAG
This sequence comes from Rickettsiales bacterium, assembly GCA_028040005.1. Classification (GTDB taxonomy): domain Bacteria; phylum Pseudomonadota; class Alphaproteobacteria; order Rickettsiales; family UBA1997; genus CAJQHK01. The sequence goes on along the minus strand of JAOFKK010000071.1, from coordinate 4,246 downwards.
TTAAAAGACCAAGAGAAGGTGGGCAATCAATCACAACATAGTCAAAATCATCGATAATTTCGTCAATTTTATTTTTTAAAATAAATTCACGATCTTGTGTTTCTGATAGTTCAATTTCGGCAGCAGATAAGTCAACAATTGCAGGAATAAGGAATAATCCTTGATTTTTGGTTTTAAAAATAGCTTCATTAATTTCGCAATCACCAAGCATTACATCATAAATTGAGTGTGTTCTATCATTAGTACTAAGACCAAGACCAGTACTGGCATTACCTTGAGGGTCAAAATCAATGACCAAAACCTTTTTTTTATGATGCAAAACTAATGATGCAGCCAAATTAATAGCTGAGGTAGTCTTACCAACCCCACCCTTTTGATTAACTACTGAAATTATTTTTTTATCAACCATTCTTTATTAATTTTTTGATCTTTTTGGTCTTTGAGGCTTGTTTTTTATTAAAATCAACCAAGCAAATAGGAAAAGCCTCTTTAATAGTTGTGATTGGTTTAATTTGTAAATTATCAATAATTTCTTGCGGCAATTCTTCTAAATCTTTTTCATTAGCTTTGGGAATTAAGACAGTTTTAATGCCACCTCGTAATGCTGCTAGTAATTTTTCTTTCAATCCTCCAATTGCTAAGACTTTTCCTGTTAATGTAACTTCTCCTGTCATTGCAACATCTTTACTTACTGCAATTTGCGTTAAAACTGATGCAAATGATTGGCAAATAGCAACGCCAGCACTAGGGCCGTCTTTTGGAGTTGCGCCTTCGGGAACATGGATATGGAAATCAATTTTATTAAAATTTTTAACATCAATATTTAAATCTTTAGCAATTGACCTAACATAGCTTAATGCTGTTTGCACTGATTCTTTCATGACATCGCCTAATTTACCGGTAATGTTAATTTTACCAGAACCGTCAAATTTAACCACTTCAATATCCAGTAAATCACCACCAAATTGTGTATAGGCTAGTCCAGTTGTAACGCCAATTTGATGATTCTTTTTTCTTTTGCCAAAATCAAATTTTTGGGCACCAAGATAGTTTTTTACTGATTCTTCATTAATATTTGCTGATTTAAGTTCCTTGGTGACGATCTTTTTAGTTATTTTGCGGGCTATTTTTGATAATTCTCTTTCTAAGTTACGAACGCCTGCTTCAAAACTATATTCTCTAATAACTTTTAAAATTGCATCATTAGAAATTTTCCATTCTCTAGCATTTAAAGCATTCTCTTTACGAATTTTTGGAATCAAATAATCAAGAGCGATAGATAATTTTTCACTCTCTGAATAGCCAGATAGTTGGATAATCTCCATCCTATCACGAAGTGGAATGGGAATTTGAGAAATATCATTAGCAGTTGCAATAAACATAATTTTTGATAAATCATATTCAACCTCCATATAATGATCATTAAAGCTTTTATTTTGCTCAGGATCAAGAACTTCCAACATTGCAGAAGCTGGGTCGCCACGAAAATCAGACGCCATTTTGTCAATTTCGTCCAATAAAATTAACGGATTATCGCATTTAATTTTTTTGATGGATTGGATAATTTTACCAGGCATTGATCCAATATAGGTTCTTCTATGTCCTCTAATTTCAGATTCGTCTCTAACACCACCGAGAGAGACTTTAGCATATTTACGTCCAACAGCGTCAGCGCAAGATTTTGCTAAAGAAGTTTTACCAACACCAGGAGGTCCAACAAAGCAAATTATTGGACCTTTTAAAGATTTAGTTTTAATTTGAACAGCTAAAAATTCTAAAATTCTTTCTTTGATTTTTTCTAAAGAATAATGATTCTTATCCAATATTTTTAATGATTTTTCTAGATCATTATTGGTTTTGCTATATTTTTTCCAGGGTAGTGATAATATGGTATCAAGATAATTTTTGACTACGCCATATTCTGAAGAAAAATTGCCGATTTTTTCTAATTTAGCAACTTCAATATTGCACTTTTCTCTTGCTTCATCTGATAAGTTAACTTTTTTAATTTGCTGTTTTATTTTTATAATTTCATCATCTTCTACATGGCCTAATTCTTTTTTAATATGTTTTAATTGCTCATTAAGGTAGATTTCTTTTTGACCTTTGGATATTTTTTCTTGGATATTTTTTTGTACTTCTTGGTCGGTATGAAGAGCGTTCATTTCAAATTCTAAAAGTTCAAAAATCTTAATTAATCTTTTTTCATTATCTGTAATCTCCAATATTTGCTGCTTAATAACAGAATTACTACCTACCAAAGAGGCTATAATGTCGGTTAATTCATATTCTGTTTTACGGCCAGAAATCGTAGATAGCATATCTATAGGTATGATTTTGGTTCTTTTGATATATTCTTCAAAATTAACCATACAGCTTTTAAAGAGAGATTTAGTTTTATCGGTTTCAAAAGTTGTAATCTCTTTAGAAAAAACTTCAATTTTAGCAGCGAAGATATTTTTTGATGTCGGAAGTTCTAATAATTTTGCTCTTTTTATACCAGCTAAGACAATTTTCAACGTACCATCAGCAAGCCTTTTATGTTCAACAATATTACACATTGTCCCCACCTTATTTAATGCTTCAATTGAAAATTCATCACTATCAGAGTGAATTTGATTAATAGCAAAAATAGGTAAGTTATTTTTTTTGGCCTCAATAATGGTATTGATAGATTTTTTGCGACCAATAGCTAAAGTATTGATAGCATTTGGAAAAATAACTAGATCACGAAGTGGTATAGTGTGCAAGATCTCGGTTTTATTTTTTGTTATATTCATCAAATTAATATTAAATTGACTAATGATCCATAAAATTCTATCTTTAGGTGATAAATAATTAAATTAAATATTTTATGGAAATAGCTATTATTTGTTTGATATTCTTATCAATTGTAATCTTTATTTTTTTCAAATTGCAAAATAATAAATTACAAGATTTAAATTTAGTTTTACAGCAAAAAAATCAAGAGCAAGTAAATAAGATTGATATTAATGAGAAAAAAATAAATCTTTTATCAAATTATGCTGGTCGTTTTGAACAATCTGAAATTATTATTAAGGAATTAAAAGAAGAAAATAAAAATCTTCTTACGCAAATTGATAATTTAAAAAATAATTTAGCTAATCTAGATACTCAAAAACAACTTTTATTACAAAAGTCAGATAATTTGGAGGAGGAGAAGGCAAATTGGCACCAGGAAAAGGAAAAATTACTCTTTCAATTATCAGAAGAGTTAATTCGTAAGAATAAAGAGGATCAAGAAAAATTCAGTCAAAATCAAAAAGAAGAAATAAAAAAAGTAACGGAAAATCTTTTTCAAAATTTTGAAAATATTACCAATAAAGTAAGTTCTTTAGGTGATGATGTACAAAAATCTATGTCAGATATTAATCTTACTAAAAATGCCCTTTTGAATCCTGGGGGAGCTGGCCTTACATCGGAAATTACTCTTGAAAATATTCTAAAATCATCAGGTCTACAAGAAAAAAAATCAGATAAATTATCTGGAGATTATATTTTGCAATCCCATTTTTTAGATTCAAATAATAATTCTAAAAGACCAGATGCTGTAATATTCTTACCCGATAATCATATTTTAATCATTGACAGTAAATCATCTTCGCATTTTTTAGAATTACAAAAAGCTAAGGATGAAAATAACCAAAGTGAAATTAAAGATATAAGAATAAAATTAAAAGATAGGATGAATCAGCATTTATCCGATCTTAAAAAAAGATCCTATGCTAAATCAAAATTAGACGATTTAGATCTTAATAATATGTTTGAAGATGGTATTAAGCCAATAATTTCTACCGCCATGTTTTTACAAAGTGAAAAAATGCTTGATATTATTCGAGATATTTCTCCAAATTTTGAACAAAAAGCTTTGGATGAAAAAATATGGATTATAGGTCCAATTGGCTTAATTAATTTGCTTAATCAAAGTAAATTCATTATTAATCATAAAAAACAGGAGAAAAATATTGACAATTTACGAGTTGAAGTAAAAAAAATGATTGAATCAGTCGGTATAATATTAACCAAATCACAAGATGTGGGTAAAAATCTTTACCGATCTATGAAGTCATTTAATGAATTTGCCACTTCTTTTAATGGTAATTTTTTGAAAAAAATATCCAATATGAATGAATTGGGCATTGAATTTGACAAAAAACATTTTACAAAATTAATTGAAAAATATGATATTACTCAAAATCAAAATATCATTGAATTACCAGATAAT
>JAOFKK010000070.1 GCA_028040005.1 Rickettsiales bacterium | reverse complement strand
TACAGCAAAAATTGCTTTAAAGATGGGAAATGGTATAGGGATTCGATAAAGATATCGAAGAAAAATTGATTATTTTTTTAGATATTTTTCTGGGTCAACAGCTTCTTTTTTATGTCTTAAACTAAAATATAATTGTTTTTCAGATACATTACCAGTTACGCCCATATTAGCAATTTTTGTTCCTTGTCTAATTTTTTGACCTTTTTTAATTAAAATATTATCTAAATGAGCATATGCTGATATCCAATTATTTGAATGTTTTATGATGACCAAATTGCCATATCCCCTTAACTCATTGCCAACATAAGCAACCTTACCATCTTTAATCGCAAAAACATCTTCACTTATATCTGGTTTTATATTAATACCATCATTATAAAGACCTCCAGATTTTTGGCCAAATTTTGATATTATAATTCCAGATTGAACTGGCCATATAAAGGATTGTTTTTTACTAGATGCGATTGGCAATTTTTTATGTGTAACGCTTTTTTTTCTTTGTTTGGATCTATTAATAGAGGCTGTTTCAGAAATTCTGATTTTATCACCAATTTTAATATTATAAGGTTTTTTAAGGTCATTTAAAGCAATTAGATTACCTATCTTCATATCATATATTCTGGAAATAGAATATAGATTTTCTCCCTCTTGAACATTGTGATATTTAAATGAGGGTAATCTTAATTTTTGACCTTCTTTTAAAATATAAGGTTCTGTTAAATTATTAATTTCAATTAAATCACGATTTGGAACATTATATGTATTGGAGATAGCGTATAATGTATCACCAGAATTAATAATAATAGCGGTTTCGTTACCTCTATCTTCGATTTTTCGTTTTTTAGAAGAGTATTTATTATCTACTGATTTTGCAATTTTTGCTAAATTTTTCTTGCTAATAACATCAAATTGTAATCTATTTTTCTTGTAATAATTTTTGTCAGAATATATATTATTTTGGTGCTTAATAATTTGGGCTTTTTTTCCAGAGCAGCTAGATAATATCAATAGTAATAAAATAATAAATAATCTCATTTTATGGAAATATTTTTAATAATTATTCTTGGCCTTATATTTGGTAGCTTTATCTCAATGGCAAGTTATAGGTTGGCCAGTGAAGATAATAATATAAGGGACCTTATAATAAGAAGGTCTTTTTGTCCAAAATGCAATAATATTTTAAAGATAAAAAATTTATTTCCTATTCTTTCTTGGATTTTACAATCAGGAAAATGCTCTTATTGCAATAATAAAATACCTTTCCGCTATATTTTAATTGAAATCTTTACAGCAATATTATTTTTAATATCATTTTTGGCATTGGAACAAGAATTTAATGCACATTTATTAATAATTTTATTTGTAATCATTATGCTAATGATTGCCTCAGTGGTTGATTTGGAACATTATTTTATTCCCAATATCACTCAAATTATATTATTAATTTTAGCCATTTTATATCATATTTTTGTAACTAATAATTTTGACATTAAGAGCCATCTATTATCAGCATTTTTATATGCATTTTTTATATATTCTATTTTTTATATATTTCTAATTATAAAAGGAAAATATGTCATTGGCAGTGATGATTTAAAGTTTTTTCCAATAGCAGGAATATTTCTTGGTATGGGTAATTTTGTTTATTTTATTGCATTTCTTGGTATTTCTGGTATAATATATGGTATGGCATGGAAATTTTTTACAAAAGAAGAGTGTTTTCCGTTTGCACCGGCACTTTCTTTTGCTTTAATGATGAATTTATGGGCTTTTACTGATTTTTCATATATATCTAATTATTTAGAGCTGATAATTCTTCAATATCTATAGAAGGGATGAATTATGTTAGGATATTTACAATAATAATATTATTTTATGTTACAAAATCTTTTGCATCATGTTATGATATTAATAATGAATTTGAGAATGATAATTTAAGGGGCCTTAAAGTAACTTTTTCTAATACAGAATCGAGCGGTGATTGCAATTTTCCAAAACAATCATCTCCATATATATTATTAATTCCTCGAGATAGTGCTATTAAATCTACATCAGAATTTAATTTTACATTATCAAGTCAAATCAGTTCAATTCATAATGCTACCATAAAATTTTATTCTGGTAGTGATATATTGGCACAAATATTTATTCAAAATGGTGCCGTAACTTCTGATCCAAATAACATTCTTGAGTCAGTACAGGATGGGCAGAATAAGATTTACAAAATATCTAATATTTTATTTCAAAATATATCTTCTATCCATTTCGATAGTACAGCAATTGATGGTAATTTTGTGATAGATAATATGGGATATATTTCTGATTCGGTAGATATTCCCATCATTGTAAATAAATCATATAGAATTAAATATGACCAAAGTGAAACTCCTGACTCATATAATGCGTTATATAGGTCTAAAAATATTCCCCATTTAAATATTCTAAAATTACCCATCATATATTATGATTTTAGCAAAGATATTGATAATAAGGGCTCTCTTACATGTAAAGATAATGATCACATTTCAACCAATGATTTGGGATATTATTTTGAACAAGATAATGATAAAGAAATTAAATTTACAGGATGCTGCTTTGCTAATCAATATCCAGCTGGTTATCAATGGGGACCATTCATTACAAATGAGGTAATTAATTTTGATCCTGGTAATGATGCAGATCTTATATTTCCTACAATAGGTGAGAATGAACAGGTGGTAATTGAGTCTTCAAATAAAGTTGTTTGTGCTAATGCTAATATGGGAGCTGTAAGTGATGGTAATTTATCATATTATTTTAATAGTAGTGCTTGCCGATTAGATTTTATAGGTAGATGTTCGGGTGGTGGTATTATTCCTGATTCAGATTTGATAAATGATTGCTCGTCACTGACGACAGGACATCCTATTGATGAATCTCAATCTGGATCAATTCATTATATAGCATGTAAATCAGGTTGCGAATATGAAGATGAAAATAATAGATTATCATATGAATTAAAAGATAATAATGTTGTAGAAATAAGTGGGACGGTATGTCAAGGTATAACAAAGAGATTATCGCAATGGGTATCTTCCGTGCCATTAGGTCTTGATGGGGGTATAGAATTGCAATATATTGCTGGTGATAATAATGGTGGCACCCTTAATTGCAAATCTGGTTATGAGGAGGGTTCTATTTCATATATATTTTCTAATGGTAATATCAATTTTATAGATGGGTCATGTTCACCAATATCATATGAGCTGGGTACTGCTAATAATGCTGCATTAAAAACAGGGTTAAATACTGCATATAGAGTAAATTATAGTGAAGAATCAACTAATCCTCTTGGCAGTGAGGCTTGCGAAGTTGGATATAGCGCAGATAACCTGTCATATAGTTTTAATTCTAATAGCAATCCAGATATGAATCCTGAGTTAGTAATAACAGGGAATTGTGTTGAAAATAGATGCTTAATATCTGAGGTAAATAATAATGTATTAAGCAATATTATAAACAAACAAGATAGCCAAATATCATCGGAAATCAATTGCAATGATACAGATTGTGGTGTTAATACTCAAATAATATTTGATTGTAATGCTTCATCACGATATATTGCATCTGCAAACCCTCCAAAGGTAACTTGCCAAAATGATGGAACATGGTTATCTTCGGGTGAATGTCGATTGGATGGATGCTCTGGATCTGATTTAGCTGCCTTAACTGGTAATACTTATAGTTACACCACCTCTATTAGCAATAATTATAGTTATGGTTATAATGTTGAAAATATATCTTGTAATACAAGTAATCGATATTTCAGTGGATCAGGTTCGCCAATAATAACATGTACTATGAATGGTTGGAATATATCAAATGAGTGTGTGCTAGGGTGCTTTCCACCTACCCCTAATAATATAGGTGGTGCACCGAGTAATTTAAGATCAATAATATCAAATACTGCTGGTACTAGGCGCCTTTCTACAGATGTTTACTATAGAATCTGCCAAGATGGTTATGTTAAATCGGGCGGTTCAGATCCTTATGTACATTGTCATGGTGCTAGTGGGTGGTTATTTTATGGATCTGATAATTGTATGGACGCAAATTATTGCGGAGAAAGATCTGTAGCGAATGCTCCTTCAATATCTTCAGGATATTTGGGGAAGAATGTTAATATAAATTGTAATACTGGATATTCTGGTATTGTAAATGCCACTTGCCAATCTGATCGTAGTTGGAATATATCAGGCAATTGTCAGTTACAGTGCCATAGAAATAGGGCTGCAGACACTGGCAATATCGGCAGATCTACAGTTAACTTATCATTATATCCAATATATAATGATGTTAATTCTAGCATTACCTATAATAGTTGTTCAAATGGATATATAAAATCTAATAATAACCATCCTTCTAAAACCTGTCAGACTAATGGTTATTTTACCAATAGCGGTAGTGATAATTGCGTATCAAAAACAGGTAGTGCTACATACACTATAAGTAATGCTAATAATTTTAACAGCTCTTCTTTATATGGTTTATTTAGAGGTAATAATACTATTAATATGACTGTTAGAGATGGCAATTGGGTTGGTAGAGTTTACTTACCTGAGGGCATGTCCGATGGTCAGCGATTTATTTTTCATAGAGGGTCTACTTTTGCGACGACTATACATTATAATGGTGGTCAATCATACAGCCCTTCTCAAGGATCTTCTGTTAGCTTTATATTTAATGGCAGTAGTAATAGCTG
>JAOFKK010000007.1 GCA_028040005.1 Rickettsiales bacterium | reverse complement strand
AATTCCAATATCATATCCTCTATTTTTTTAGATAAGTTATTGTCGGTTGGTAATTTGCCATCTTTGAGAGTTTGATTAATAGAAGATAAGTAATTATATAGCTTGATTGATCCAATTGATCCAGTAGATCCCTTTAATTTATGGATGGATTTTTGTAATTTCGTGATATCAGATCTATGATCTATGATTTCTTTTATAATATTTTGAGATTCAATATGAAAGAGGTTGATTATTTCATTAGCATCTTCTTTATTAGAAAATAATGATAGAAAATCATCTTTTATTATAGTTTTATTGCTATCTTGTGGGGTTGCGTCCTCTTTATTAAGATCGATAATTTTATTATTACTAATATTATTTGAATGACTTGTCTTTCTGTAATCGATCCAAAATCTTGATAATTTAATTAAATTATCAAAATTCCTACCTTTTACCATATAATCATCAATATCATTATTGAGTATATTCATAACAAATTTTCTGTCACTATCTCCAGATAATGCTATAATTGGTATTTTGTGATTCTTCTATTTTTCTTATGGCCTGAGTTGCCTCAACGCCACCAATTCTTTCCATATTAATATCAGTTATTATTAAATCATATTTTAAGATATTATCTTCTATTAATTTTATTATATCCTCCCCATCATTACATTTTGTTACATTAGCTCCATATTTTTCGAATGTTTTGGCAATTAATGTTAAATTCATTAATTGATCATCAGCAATTATTACATTACAACCTTGCAATGTTTTATCATTGATAATAATCATTTCATTTTGGACATTTTTATTAGGTATATAATTATTTAAAATCCATTTTGATATATTGCGCGCAATAAATCTAAAATCTTTAGGCTTGGTATAATAAGCATTACATCCGGCTTTTTTTGCCTGATTAATTGTTTTTATATCATCGCGTGAGCTATAAGCCAAAATTGGCAATTGATCTTTGGATATGGATAATTTATTCCTAATATAGGATATTAATTTAACACCATCCATTTCTGGCATTTCAATATCAGTTAAAATAAGATCAAATTGTTGGTTAGATTTTTCCTTTCTATCAATTAATTTTATTGATTCTAACGGGTTGGTGATTATTTCAATATTAATATTTTGACATTTATCCTTTATTTCTTTTGCTAAGATCTCAATATTTGTTCTAACATCATCTATTAATAAAATATTTTTACCCTTTTGTTTTTGAAATGAATTTTGTATCTCATCTAAATCTATATTTTGTTCTTTAGCGTCTAATAATTTTTTTTCATATTCTGTGATTTCTTTTTGTGCTAATTTCTTCTCTTCTTGATTTAAAATAGGGAATAAAAGGCTAAATTTGGTGCATTCTCCTAGCTTGCTTTCGCATATTATGCCCCCTCCGAAACTAGTCATTACTCTTTGGCAAAAATTAAGTCCCATGCCGGTTCCTTTCTTTTTTCCTGCGGTAAAATAGGGGTAAAATATTTTAGTTATAATATCTTCTTTTATACCAGGCCCAGTATCGGTAATATTAATGACATTATATATTTTTCTTCCGCTATTAGCTGTTTTAATATTGAATTTCTTTGCTAATTTGGGGTTGAGTTCTTGTTCTTTCTCAAAAGAAATAGTGACATTGGATTTGGGATAATCTTTGAGATAAAATAAGGCATTTTTAAGTAAATTAAAAATTACATATTTAAAAGCAGTATTTTCAATATTTATAATAAAATTATTATCATTATTAATTTTATCAAATAATGCTTTATCTATATCGATTTTATCACCCGTTATTTTAATACCATTAAAATCTATAATTAGCTTTTTCTTTTCCTCATTATTTTTATAGCCATAAATATCAAGGGCATCAATAATTGCTTGATATGATTTATAGTAAGAAAAATCTTCTTTGGTAAATTTTTTACCCGCTAATTCATGTAATGTCATATCTATTACATTGCCCGCCAGATCAATAGTTTTTTTAATTTGTTTTTTAAAGTCAGTTAATTTGCTATTAGTTAACTCTTTACTATTTAATGGTAAGTTATTTATCGCAAGCCTTATAGAGCTAATCGGGTTACGCATTTCATGGGCAATTGAGGCGGCTAAGGATTCTGCTATTGTGGCTATATTTTCCTTTTCTCTGATATTATTTTTAATTTTTAATAAGGATAATATGAATGTAAAAAATATGGTTATTATAAGAACTTCCGATATTTTTTCGGTAATTAGAACTTTAACTTGATTATGCAGAAAACTCTTCTCATATCCAGCTAAAATAACATAATCATAATTTTTAATTGCTTTGGATTTTAAATATTTTATATTTTCTATCTCTATTGATAATTTTTGCTCTTTTATTGCTTGATTATAATCAATATTTACTTTTTGTAATATCTCTCTGGTGTGATGATTATTGACTATAAGATTATTATTCTTATCTATGATAATAAATTGAACATTTTTAGGAGTGTTTTTTTGTAATTCTTTTAATAATCTACTTATATCAAAAGCTACTATTACAGCTCCAATATATTTATTGTCATTATCGGTAATTCCGGTTGCAACAGGTATTATCCATTCATTACTAGTGCTGCCATAATCTGGGGTTGAGGTGTGTAAAACCCACGGCTCTTTAGATAAATATGGCAGGTATTTTCTCTTACTCATATCTAATTTTGGTTTTCTCACTCCAATTTGATAAGTGACAGTTTGATATCCTTCATCATCCATCCAGGCAATACCTGGCCATGGCAAAATATCATCCGTTCTATCATGATAATTTTCTAATATGGTGAGTATTTTATTATTCTTATTATAAATATTTGGTAATTGCGCTATATCTTTGCCGATAAAGGAATTTAATTTATTGCGACGAGAATATATGTCATTAATATCTCGATTAATGTTGTTAGTTGCTAATTCAAGGGTTCGATGATTTTGTAGATTAATTTGCTGATAATTATATAGTAAAAATATTGTAGCTATTACAGAAATTGACAATAGGAAATATAATATTGGTGGCCAATAATAATTTGTTATAAATTTTCTAAAGCATATTTTCATGTTAATATGATTAAATTAATTTGTACTATTTTTTAAAATTTATTGCAAGTGATTAGGTAAATATATTAAAATGATAAATAATATGATCTAGGAGCCTGTAGAAAAATTAAAATTTTTATCTTTCTGACAAGTTCCTTTAATATTTCAGGTAAAATTATGAAGCAAATTGTAATTGATAAAATCAAAAAATCACCCAAAAAATCAGCTATTTATAAATTTTTTGATAATGATGATAATATAATATATATTGGTAAGGCAAAAAATCTAAATAATCGTTTAAAAAATTATCTTGATAGTAAAAATCTAACTACTCGAATTACAAAAATGACACTTAATGCTAATAATATTGAGTGGATTATAACAAATAATGAAATTGAGGCGCTTTTACTGGAATGTAATCTGATTAAAAAATATAAGCCAAAATATAATATCTTATTAAAGGATTCAAAATCCTTTCCATATATAGCTATTGCCAAAAATCATGATTTTCCTAAATTATCAAAATATCGTGGCTTTAAGGATAATAAATCTCATTATTTTGGCCCTTTTGCCAGTATAAGTGCCATGGATGATTCTATTGAATCTTTAAAAAAAGCATTTTTGCTTCGTAGTTGCTCGGATACAGAATTTAACTCGCGCAAAAGGCCATGTCTTGAATATGAAATAAAGAGGTGTAGTGCGCCATGTGTTGGTTTGATTTTGAAAGAGGAATATCAAAAATCAATAATAGAATCAATTAATTTTTTAAAAGGAAAAAGCTCTAATTTGCAGGAAGAATTGTCAAAAAAAATGCAAGAATATAGTGATGATTTGCAATTTGAGAAGGCAGCAAAAATTCGAGATAGAATTAAATCTTTAAGTTTAATTCAGGCTAAGCAAAATATTAGCATTAAAGAATTAGGTAAAATGGATATTATATTATTATCTAAAAAATCTAATATTGCTGCCATTAATATATCTTTTTATCGTTTTGGCAATAATTATGGTAATAAAACTTATTTTTTTGACATTAATAGTGATGATAAGGAGCTGGATATAATTTTTTCTTTTATTAGTCAATTTTACAAGAATCATGAAATTCCTAAAAATATAATTAGCAATATAGATTTTAGTGATAATAAGGAAATAAAGGAATTATTGCGTAATTTTAACATTACAAATTCCCAATCAGATATTGCAATTAATCATAATTTTACGGTTGATAATATTAATATATTTTGTCCAAAGAGGGGGCAAAAACTACAATTGATAAAGGATGCTTTGCCATTTTTAGAAGAAGAGATCAATAAAAAAATAGCATCTAATAGCAAAATTAAAGATATTTTATTACAATTAAAAAATCTGTTACACATAAATCACATTCCCAATAAAATAGAAATATATGATAATAGTCATATTTCGGGAACAAATATTGTTGGCGCTATGGTTTTTGCTTCTGAAGATGGCTTTGTTAAGAGTAATTATCGTAAATTTAATATTAAATTACAGGATTTAACAAAAAAAGATGATACAAATTTCTTAAAACAGGTTTTTAATAGAAGATTTAAAGATTTTGAAAATCAAAAAATAGAAAATCTGCCAAATTTAATTATTATTGATGGTGGTAAGGGGCAATTATCTGCTATAAAGAATATTTTTGATAAGAAGAATATTAAAATCCCTTTTTTATGCATGTCAAAGGGAGCGGGAAGAAATGCTGGTTTAGAAGATTTTCATATTATAGATGAAAATAATAATTATAGACATTTTAATTTATCTAAAAATTCAGCTATTTCTTATTATTTGCAAAATTTACGAGATGAAGCTCATCGCTTTGCTATTGGAACGCATATAGCAAGAAGAAAAAAATCAATGTTTAAATCACAGCTTGATGAAATTCCTAATATTGGGTCATCTCGTAAAAAACTTTTGCTTAATCATTTTGGAAATTTAGAATCTATTAAAAATGCCTCTTTGGAAGATTTAATGAGGGTAAAAAATCTCGGTAATAAAATGGCGCAGCAAATATTTAATTTTTTTAATGATGTTTAAATCTTTAGAATCAAATATTTTATCAAATATAAATCCAATTATTCTTAAAAAAAAGAAGAAGAATTTTAACATTCTATATAATTTAAGGAAAAATTGGCAAAAAATTATTGGCGATAAATATTTTTATTTTACTTCTATTCTTGATTTAAAAATTAATAGGGAAAATAAAAAAACATTACATGTCGCAATTTATAATCCAACAATAGCCTTCTTATTAGCATCTCAGATTAATGATATTATTGAAGAGATAACAATTTACTATGGTTATAAAGCAATTGATGATATTAAATTTATTCAAACACCAAAAAATATAGAATTACAAGATAATTTAAAAGAAGATGTAGGTGATAAATATGATGAAAAATTAGAATATTCTTTGCAAAATATTGAAGATCAGGAGTTAAAAGATGTTTTGTTAAAATTGGGAAGAGAGATAATAAATTCCAAGCAAAAATAGTTTTATCTTGATAGTAATACAGTGCATTTATAAAGGTCTTTTATAGCATTTTTTCAAGATATTGAGCTCTTGTGTAAATTTCATCCAATGAAATACCCAATTCTTCGCTTTTAGTTCTGGTTAATTTTAGTAAGATACGATCATAAAGTAATTTAGCATTTTCATAATCACCTTTTTCATCAAGCATTATAGCTAGATTATATTGATATTGATAATTTGATGGGTTTAAAGATAGGGCTTTTTGCATTAGGTCAATTGCTTTTTCTGTTCGGTTAATTTTGGCATAAGTTAGCGCAGATTTAGCAATTAAATCAGAAGAATCTGGGTGCTGAGCCGATAATTTGGTTAAGAAAAATATAGCTTCTTTTGGGCTTTCCTCGATGATAATGGATAATAAATTACTGACAATTTTATTTTTATCAATTTTTTTACCTTGATTTAATAAATTATAATATAGATCTTTCGCTTCATTATATTGATGTAGTTTTTGATAAGCAAATGCCAGGCCAAATTTAGCATCTTCCTCTTCTATATCTTGATCTAATATTTCTTGATATAGTTTAATCGCCACCTCATAATGACCAATAAGATTGGTATTATATGCTAATTTTTTCTTTTGTTCGGAATCTTTGTTAAAATTGGCATCAACTGTTATAATGTCAAATTTTGGTTCATATTCTTCATCTTCGTCAAAAATAGTATTATCGCCATCATAGGAAGCGTCGTTATTTTCTACTTGACCAGTTTCATCATTAAAAAATAAATGACGCTCAATATTGCCGATTATTTCTTGGTTTGAGGGTAGCTGATCGGCAATAGAGTTGGTTGTAATGGCGAATATGAGTAAGATGATATATTTGATCATTCTACCTAAAATGGTATATCATCATCAATCATATTATTTGAGTCATTTTGTGATTGATTATCATTAAAATTATTTTGGTTAGAGCCAGAACTATCTTGCTTATTATCTAACATACTTAATGTAGAATTATAATTTTGCAAAACAACTTCAGTTGTGTATTTTTCAACACCAGCATTATCAACCCATTTTCGTGTTTGTAATTGTCCCTCAATATAGATTTTACTACCTTTTTTTAAGTAATTTTTAACAATTCCAACTAAGCCTTGAGAAAAAATAACAACTCGATGCCATTCGGTTTTTGATTTGCGTTCTCCAGTGTTTTTATCTTTCCAAAATTCGCTTGTTGCAAGGGATAAATTTGCTATTTCTCTCCCATCAGAAGTTGACCTAATTTCAGGATCATTGCCTAAATTTCCAACTAAAATTACTTTATTGATTGTCATTTTATATTGATTTTATTGATTAATTAGTGGATAAATTAATATCATCACAAATTATGTTATAAATAAGATAAAAATCAAGAATATAAAATTATAATAAAAATGCTAGATATTAAGTGGATTAGACAAAATGCAGAACGATTTGATAAGGCAATGCAAGATAGATCTAGTGATATTAGATCGGAAGATTTATTGCAAATTGATGATAATAGAAGAGTAAAAATTGAAGAAATTCAAAATTTCCAAAATCAAAGAAATGATCTAGCAAAAAAAATTGCCATAGCTAAAAAAAATGGTGAAAATGCTGATGATTTAATGAATTTATCTAAGGAGGTTAATGCTAAATTAAGTGATAATTATAATGAATTTGAAGAAAAATTAAAAAATATTTTAATATCACTTCCCAATATTCCAGAATCAGAAGTTCCATTTGGAAAGGGTGAGGATGATAATGTTGAGGTTGAAAAATGGGGTGTGCCAAAAGAATTTAATTTTAAACCTAAGGAACATTTTGAAATTGGAGAAAATCTTAAAATGCTTGATTTTGATCAATCTTCTGTCATTTCTGGTGCTCGATTTTCAACCCTATCAGCTGATTTAGCAAAATTAGAAAGGGTTTTATCTAATTTTATGTTAGATATTGCAATAGATAATGGTTATATGGAGGTTTCTCCACCAAATTTAGTGCGTGATAATGCTATGTTTGGTTCTGGTCAATTGCCAAAATTTGCTGAAGAGGCTTTTAAGACCACCAATGATTATTGGCTTATTCCAACTGCTGAAGTTTCTTTGGTTAATTTAGTGCAAGATAAAATTTTATCAGAAGAGCAATTGCCTTTAAGATTTACCGCCTATACGCCATGCTTTAGAAGTGAGGCTGGCTCAGCGGGTAAAGATACTCGCGGTAT
The DNA here is from genome assembly GCA_028040005.1 of Rickettsiales bacterium. GTDB lineage: Bacteria > Pseudomonadota > Alphaproteobacteria > Rickettsiales > UBA1997 > CAJQHK01. Next base: position 13,249 of record JAOFKK010000007.1, on the reverse strand, counting down.
GGTTCGTCAGCATCAATTTAAAAAAGTCGAGCTAGTTTCAATAGTTAGTGAGGAGGAGTCTCTGAAAGAACATGAAAGAATGACTAATATTGCTATGGAGATTTTACAAAAATTAAAAATTCCTTATCGTAAAATGCTTTTATGTTCTGGAGATATGGGTTTTTCTGCTCAAAAAACTTATGATTTAGAAGTTTGGTTACCGGGGCAGGGTAAATATCGTGAAATTTCGAGCTGTTCAAATTGTGGTGATTTTCAGGCTCGAAGAATGAATGCCAAATATCGTAGCCCAAATGCCAAAAAACCAATTTTTATACATAGTCTAAATGGCTCATCCTTGGCAGTTGGTAGAACAATTATTGCAATTTTAGAAAATTATCAAAATGAAGATGGTACAGTAACAGTGCCAGAAATTTTAGTTGAGGCAATGGGTAAAAAAATTATAAAACAATAATCATGAAATTATTAAAATTATTATCTCTTATTATCTTAACCTTATCATCCCTTTGCGAGGCTCTTGATGAGCTTGGTGTAGTTGATGTAATTATAAAATCACATCATGGTTTGATAATTTTTGGTATTGTACAGTCAATTTCTGCCTTTCAGGAGTTTATTGAAAAATCAAAAGAGATCAAAAAATAAGATATTTTAATAATCTTGTTAAAACCACTCAAGCTTAACCTATTCTATTTAAAACTTCTTCCTTACCCAAAATATAAATCACATCAAAAATGCCACCGGCCGATTTAGATGAGAAAGTTAAAATAATTCGCATGGCTGGGCCAAAATCCTTGATTTTTAGGTTATTTTCTTGGCAAAAATTATTTAATTGAGATTTTATTTCTTCTAAAGTCCAATTTTCGATCTTTTGTAATATATTTTTGATAGAAATAACTAAATCTTGCTTATTTTTGGCTTTTTCAAGGTCATGTTCTGATATTTCTTTTTTATAATTATTAATATAAATTTTTGCTGGTTCAATTAGATCATTTTTTTTAATAGCTTTTCCTTAATAAATTTTAAAGCTTCAATGATTTTAGGGCTATTTTGTTGTGTAATTTGACCTAAATCATCTTTTATTAATTTAAATAATTCTTCTTCTGATTTATTTTTTAGGTAAAATTTATTGATATTGTCTAATTTGGCAAAATCAAATCTGGAAGGTGATTTGCCAATATTTTTTAGGTTAAATAATTTTTGCGCTTCTTCATCTTTTATAATATCCATATCTTTATATGACCACCCTAATTTTAATAGATAATTACGCATTGCTTCAGGAAAATAACCCATTTTTTGATATTCCAATATATTAGTAGCGCCATGTCTTTTTGACATTTTAGCGCCGTCACTACCATGAATTAAAGGAATATGCGCAAATTGAGGTAATTTAAAATTTAAAGAATCATAAATTAATTTTTGAGCAAATGAGTTGGTTAAATGATCATCTCCTCTTATAATATGAGAAATTTCCATGTCAAAATCATCAATAACAACTGATAAATTATAGGTTGGCGTACCATCTTCGCGTAAAATAATAAAATCACCAATTTCTTCATTAGGAGTTTTAACCTCCCCTTGAATGAGATCATTAATTATTGAAACACCTTCTTTTGGTGATCTAATTCTAACTACTGGTTTATTATGAGGCTTTTCTTCATCTTTTGCCCAAATTTTATCACGATAGGGGCTGGAAAAACGAAAAAAATCACCTTTTTTTTGTGCTTCTTGCCTTTTTTGATCTAATTCTTCCTTAGTAATGTAGCAATAATAAGCCTTTCCTGTAGCTAATAATTTTTCTACTGCTTTTTGGTGATTATTGATATTTTGTGATTGATAGATAATTTTTCCATCAAAATTTAAACCTAACCAATTTAAACCATTTAAAATTACATCAATTGCTTCTTTGTTAGATCTTTTTTTGTCAGTATCTTCAATTCTAAGTAAAAATTGACCTTTTTGATTTTTACTAAAGAGATAATTAAAAAGTGCTGTTCTGGCGCCGCCAATATGTAGATCTCCTGTTGGTGATGGTGCAAATCTTGTTTTAATCTGAGTCATGTAATAATTTGATATTTGGTTTTTTGACAGATTTATATGATATTTAATTTTCTTACTCTGTCAACTTTTAGTTTGAATTTAGATTTTAACCAATATATATTTTGTGGTGGATTTAATTTTAATATAATTCCTTAAATGTCCCAAGATAAATCTAGCAGCGATACAGAATCATTTGATATAGCTCATAAATTACTAAAAGAAAGAGTAATATCTAGTGATCAGCTTGAAATTGTTAAAAAAGAACAAATAAGATTAAAAAATACCAAAACAATAGGTGCTATTTTGGTTTCTATGGGCTTTATTACTGAAAAAGCCCTTGGTGAAGTTTTAAACCAAACTACTGGCGTTAAAAAATTTGATCTAAAATCTTGTATTGTTGATCCCGATTTGACCAAAGTTATTCCCAAGACTGTTTGTGTGAATAATAACTTAATTCCATTATTTCTTGATAATAAGGATGTGACCATTGCTATGTCTGATATTTTTGATATTGTAGGGATGGATAGGGTTAAAAAATTATTCCCATCTGATTATCGTATTAAGCCAGTTTATGCAGCAACTGCTGATATTTTAAATACAATTGATCAATATTATGACTATGAAATGTCAATTGATGGTATTTTAAGGGAGATTGAGAGTGGTGAGATAGTAATTGATGAAAATTCGGGCATGAATAGTGATAATTCTAGCCCAATGGTGCGTTTGGTTAATGCTATTTTAACAGATGCTGTCCATAAAAGGGCTTCAGATATCCATTTTGAGCCTGAAAATTACTTCCTTAGAATTAGATATAGAATTGATGGTAAAATGGTTCAAGTTAGGTCAATTCATAAGGATCATTGGCGCGCTATTGCTGTTAGGTTGAAGATTATATCAGATATGAATATAGCAGAATCAAGAAAGCCGCAAGATGGTCGTATTGAGAGTGAAATTTTAGGTCGTAAAATTGATTTTCGTGTATCTTCTCAACCAACCGTAAATGGTGAAAATATTGTCATGAGGATTTTAGATGAAAGTCAGTCAATTTTATCATTAAAAGAAATTGGGATGAATAATCACAATCTTAAATTAATTGATAAATTAATCAAAAAACCCAATGGTGTAGTTATTATTACCGGCCCTACCGGTTCTGGTAAAACAACAACTCTTTACACTATTTTAAGTGAAATCAATTCCATTGATAAAAATATCATGACTTTGGAGAATCCGGTGGAATATCATATTCCCTTGATTCGTCAATCTAATATTAAGGAGGATGTTGGTATGAGTTTTGGTAAGGGTATTGAGTCAATTATGCGTCAAGATCCAGATGTAATTTTAATTGGTGAGATTCGTAACAAAGAAACCGCAATTGCTGCCATTCAATCCGCAATGACTGGTCACCAAGTATTTAGTAGTTTACATACTAATGACGCATTATCAGCCATTGCTAGGCTTGAAAATATCGGCGTTCCAACATATTTACTTTCTGGTGCAATTATTTGCGTTATTGCTCAAAGATTAGCGCGTAAATTATGCGGTCATTGTAAAATTGCTAGACCTATTAACGATTCAGAAAGAAGAATTTTAAGAAGATATCCTAAAATTACTCATGTTAGTCACCCTAAGGGTTGTAGCAGATGTCAGGATACCGGCTATTATGGTAGATCTCCTTTGATGGAAATTTTACCTTTTGACAAAAAAATAGATGATATGATATTAAGTCAAGCATCAAGAAATGAAGTTGAAAATTACGCCAAAAAAATGGGCTTTATGTCAATGGCTGATGATGGAATATTAAAAGTAGCCCAAGGAGTTACAACTCTTGACGAAGTTGCTAAGGTTGTTGATATGACTGATTATATATATGAGTAATATTATATTTAGCAAAAAAGAAATAAAATTTCTTTTATTTTCTATATTTTTGATTTTTAATATTTCTTGCAGTAGTAATAATAATTCTAAAACATCAAATCAAGCCTTCCTTGAGCAATATGGCGGAGGTTTAACCGATATTAAGAGAAGAATCGCAGATAATAAAATTAACGCAGAACAAAATATAGTAGGCCAATATAATACCATTAATTCTCTTAATATTAAGGGTGAAAGATATGGTAATTATAATTTTAATGCCAAAATATTTTTCCCTGTTTATTTAGATTATAATTTTCCTAATCAATATCCTATTAAAATAGTTAATTTTAATGACATAGCTATACCTAAGAAAGATGAATTTAACATTAAGACCAGAATGGAAAAATCCTATCCAATTCTTGATTATAAATATTTACAATCCAATATTAGACAAATTAATAAAGATGAAAAATGAATATATTTAATATTTTTAAAGATGAATTTAAACTTATAATTAATAATTTAGCTTGCAAATTAGACATTAAAATAAATCAAGATAAATTAAATATTTTTACGGTTGAACCTTGTAAAGAGGAAAAAAACGGCGATATAGCAACTAATATTGCTATGATTTTTTGCAAAGATTTTAAAAAATCTCCAAAAGATTTAGCTCATTTAATTATTGAGGAAGCTAATAAAAACCAATATATTTCTAAAATTGAAGTTGCTGGGCCGGGCTTTATCAATATTTTTCTAAAATTTGATATTTTTCAGAAATTTCTTTCTAATATTTTGCAATCTCAAGAGGTTTCTTTGCCTCAAATTGGTAATGGCCAAAAAATTAACATTGAATATGCCTCGCCAAATCCAACTGGACCCATGCATATTGGCCATGCTAGAGGTGCAATTTATGGTGATATTCTGGCCAATTTATTACAAAAAACTGGTTTTGACATTATTAAGGAATATTACATTAATGATGCCGGATCCCAAATTAACAATTTGGTTAAATCGGTTTATTTAAGATATTTAGAATTATTTGGTCAAGAAATTAAAATAGAAGAGGGTTTATATCCGGGTGATTATTTAATTCCCATTGCTCAAAAAATTAAAGATCAATATCAAGATAATTTAATTAATAAGGAAGAATCAGAATATTTTAATATTATTCGTGATTTAGTAGTTGATGAAATGGTAACATTAATTACTTCCGATTTAGCTCAAATGGGAATTAAGCATGATATTTTATTTTCTGAAAAAAGAGAATTACATGATAAGGATAAAATTTCTCATGCTATAAAATTATTAACAGAAAAAGATCTTATTTATAAGGGTGTAATTGAGGCACCAAAAGGCAAAAAGAACATAAATTTTAAAGAGGAGGAGCAATTATTATTCAAATCAAGTAATTTTGGCGATGATATGGATCGTGTTATACAAAAATCTGACGGTTCTTATACTTATTTTGCTGCCGATATTGCTTATTGCCTTAATAAGTTTGAAAGGGGTGCGACCAAAATGATTTTGCCACTTGGCTTTGATCATGCTGGCTATGTTAAAAGATTAACAGCTGCAACTAAAGCAATTACTAATGACAAGGCTGAGATTAAAATTATTTTATGCCAAATGGTAAAATTCTTAAAAAATGGAGAATCACTTAAAATGTCCAAAAGAGATGGGAATTTTATTGCCGCAACAGATGTAATTAAAGAGATTGGCAGTGATATATTGCGCTTTATAATGATGAGTCGTAAAAATGATATTGAAATTAATTTTGATTTAGAAGAGGTAGTTAAGCAATCAAAAGATAATCCAGTTTTTTATGTGCAATATGCTCATACGAGATGCCATTCTGTATTTCGTAATTTGGCGGAAGAGATTCCTGATTTAGCTAATATTATTAATGAGCCAATATCTCCAAATATTTTGTCAAACTTAACTCATCCGGCTGAAATTTCTATCATAAAAAAATTAACCCTTTATCCTAGAATCATTGAAATGGCAGTTATTAATTTTGAGCCACATCGTATTGCTTTTTATTTGCAAGAATTATCATCTAATATTCATTCATTATGGAATATTGGTATGGAGGATAAAAATTTAAGATTTATTATTAAAGATAATCATGATTTAACTAAGGCAAGAATTTATCTTTTAATGGCAAGTGCTAAGATTATTTCTTCAGCTTTAAAAATATTTAATATCAAAGCTTTAACCAAAATGCTATGATGGAAGAGGATTTTTATTATTCCCGAGAAAATGCAATTTATTATATTAAAAGAATAGTTAAAAAAGCCTTATTATTTGTTTTAATTACAGCTTCTGTTGCTTCATTTTTATATATTACTATTAATGCATATTATTTTGCCGATAAGGAAAAGGATAATTCTATAAGAATTATAAAATCACCAAATCAAGAAATTAAAATTAAAGTTAAAAAAGACCTTAAAACGGTTCTTAATATTGACAAGGTCATATATAAAAATATTGTCGGTAATGATAAGGAAATATTTGAAAAGAAAAATGCCAAAATAGTCAAAAATATCAAGACCCCCAAATATCAAAATGCAAAATCAATTAAAAAAGAAGCATCAAATATTAAAATAAAGAAGGAACAAAAAATTATTGATTTATCACCACAAAAACCTAAAAAAGCTTTACAATATGGTACTAGGGTTCAAGTTGCTGCTATGGGTTCAAAAGATGCTGCAGAAAAATATTGGCGCTATATTTCTAAAAATAATTCCAATTTGGTAAAAAATTATGATCGCTATATTACCAAAATTGATCTTGGTAAGAGAGGCATATTTTATCGATTACAAATTGGTAATTTTAAAACACAAAATAAGGCAGAGCAATTTTGTCAATCATTTATTTTAAAAAATAATAAGGATGAATCGGATTGCATTATATTAGATTAAAATGACAGAATTTAAATTTATAAGAAGCTTTGGCAGGGTTAAGGGTCGTAAATTAACCTCAGATAAGTTAGATTTATTTGATAATATCTTTCCTCAATATCAGCTTGATCTTCAAAAATTAATTAACAATATAAAATTTAACAAAATTAACCTTGAAATTGGCTTTGGTTCGGGTGATTTTATCTTTTATAATGCTTTAAATAACCCAAATCAACTTTTTATTGCTTGCGAAGTATATCTTAACTCAATGACCAAATTACTTGCAAAATTAAAAGAAAATCCTTTAAATAATATTATAATTTACAAAAATGATGTTAGATTTTTATTGGAAGAATTACCGCAGAATTTTTTAGACCAAATTTTTATTTTATTTCCCGATCCTTGGCCTAAAAAACGTCATCATAATCGTAGAATTATTAACCATAATTTATTAAAAATGCTAAGCCACATTACCAAACCACAAGGTAAATTGCTAATTGCCACTGACCACCCTTCTTATCAAGAATATTTATTGCAATTATTATCTAATAATCAATTTTTTACCCTAGATCCAAATTTTCAGCAAAATTGCCATTTAGAGCCAAAATTTTGGGTTAAAACCAAATATCAAGAAAAGGCTATTAGAGAGGGTAGGGAATCGATATTTTTCAATCTACAAAAGAATAATCAATAATATTATATAAGGTTTTTTGATCTATTGACTTGGGTCCAAAAATATGATATAATGTAAGTAATATCAATTGTATAAAGGTCTCTTAAATTAAAAATTGTTTTAAAGATGGGAAAAGGTATAATATTAATATAGTTATATAATCTATGACAGATTCAGACAATGGACAACCAAAAACACCAGAACAGGCGTATATCGACTCGTGGAAATATACTCGATATAACCTTGTTATACCAACAGCTTATAGTTTTATAGGTGGGGTTGCTGGTGGATTTGCTGGCGCTATGGTTGGTGGAGTTGTTGCTGGACCATTTGGTGCTGCATTGGGGGCTAAAATTTTTGCTAGTATGGGGGCGGGTGCCGCATCTAAATTAGCATCAACATTAGATAAAGAAGGTGTAGGAAAGGAGTTGGAGCAAAATATATTTATATATAAAGCTCATGGTCATGAGGATTGGAATGAATATTTTCATGCAAAAAGTAAAGAAGGGTCAGAATTATCTGGTCCTCAGAAAACATTGAATAGTGTTCTTGATTATTTTAAAAAAGGTGATGTTTTTGATGAATTGCAAGATTTAGTAAGTGCGCGAGAAGTGGTCGAAGGTAGAAAAGGATCAAATTTAGAATCATTAATAAACTCAGGTATCTGGACAGAAGGGAATAAAACATTTATTAAGGGACAAATTGCTCAAATTCAACAAAATCCAGAAAATACAAAAAATCTTAATGATATAGAATTATTATCAGAATTATATGCTAATTTAAAGTTAAAATTATATGATCGCACTAATATTTCTGATGCTCAGGAAATAGGGTTGGCTGCTGTAACTGGTGCGGCTGTTGGTGGAGTTGGTGGAGCTGTTGGTATGATTCCGATTAATAATGTTTTTGCTGATCGTGCTGTCATTACTGGCGCTAGAGCGTCCACTTCTGGTGCTATGTCTTGGCTACTAGGTGAGAAGATGTCTTGGAGTCAATTGTGTCAAACTTTTGTGGTATCAGAAGTTGGTGCAGAATCTGGTGCAGCATTAGGTGTGGCTGCTCATAATGAATGGGATCAGTATCAGTTAAATGAGTATCGTCAAGATGTAACTAAGGAGCTTCATAACCTTAGTCATGATGCACAGCAAAAAGTTTTAAGCGGAGCCGGCATTACAATAGGTGGTACAGATCCAGATCATTCTATATCATTAATTTCAGCCACACAGGATGAATTAAAAAAATTAAAGCTATCTATTACGGAACATAATGCACAATCAGAACAACATACTTCTTCTGGTGGTGTAGGAACTAAAGAAGATCTCTCGCGCACTGATTCTAGTAATGTAGGAGCTCCGGAAAGGAGGTTAGATCAAGGTCCAGCTACAGCTTCAGAGGCTTTAGAAAAGCTTCATAACAATGTAATGGATGGGAATGTTCCACTAAATATAACAGCTACATTAAAGAATATTGCATTACATATAAAGACGCATGATGAGGCTTGTAAATTGCTTGATACTATATTAGCAACACATAATGGTGAAGCTCGTGTAGTGCATAGTGAAAGCAATAATCAAACTCATATAGACTATTGTGCTGATCCAGATAAGGCGGCGGTAATATTGGATTATATTGCTAGCAGTGAAGCTCTTTCAAAGTTGGTTGAAAGTGATAAAGGCTTACATCGTAGTTTTGTTGCAGTATATCATAATATTGAGTTATATAATATGGATTCTATTCATGGTGATATAATTTTTAATCATGATCAGGAGGTGCATCACATTTGTGACGCGAAGAATGATGCATCTGATGCAGGTTTTGGTATTGGCTCAACAGGACATTCTGACAAAGCACAATTGGCAGATTTACGCGCTTTAGCGAATGTAATTCAAAAACATGGTGATAGTGATAAACAATATTGGACTCTAGAAGGTTCAGATGTTTTTAGAGAGCAGCGTGCTATTGAGCGTCTGAAGCTAGGTGTGTCAGAGATGGATGGCGAACCAATAAAATGGGGTGTATTACAAACAGCAGCATATGATGGCATTTTATCACCAAAAGAACTTCAGGATATTATTGATAGTAAAGATGGATGGAATGCTTTAGAAAAAATAGAGAGTAATCATCATCATATGTCTAATCTTTTTGCTAAGTTTGTAAATGATGATGGTGGACAATTAAAGGATAGTGTTAATAGGGGTGATTATTTAGATGCTGTTAATGCTTATATAGGTAAATTAGATGATAAGGATAGTGATGAGTGGAAAGAGATATTTGGTCAATTAGGAGGGGTAGGTGACTTAAGTGAGGAGAAAAAGGCTATGTATTTGGATACATTAAAAAGTTCAGTCGAGGACGGTAAACTAACCCCCGATATTTTAAAAGACATTATAGGAGGTGATAATGGATGGAAGGATTTAAAAGAAATAGCGGGTGATGATAATCTTTGTAAAATTTTTAATTCATTGTTAGATAACAATCAATTAAATGATGATATGATTAATAAGTATATGGATCACTTAGGACATAATATACAAGATCAAGCACAGTTTGATTTTTTTAAGAAGTTACAAGGTGACGAAGGGATAACATTAACTGAAGTTACGAGAAAAGGTATAGGTCAAATGGTGCATCAATATGAAGGTAATCAAGAGAGATTTATTGGTGTTGTTGCTGCTGCTCTTGCTGCTGCTTGTTGTATAGGTAAGGCGGCTAGTGCTGCTGTTAGTGATGATAGAATTCCTAACTCCGTCGTTGAAGATGCTAGGATAGAAGATAATATTCCTTTTTTCTATATACGAAGAGAAGGTATAGACTCCACAATTGATACTTCTCAAATAACAGCGGTAGGTGAAGAAAGAATATTTATTATGCAGCAAGATAGAGGTTCTAAAGATGCGGGTGACTATTTATCGCGAGAAGGTAGCGATTATTTTACAACAGAAACAAATAGCTATGCTTATGCAAAAGGTATGAAAATGGTTAATCATGTTTTGCAAAAAGAAGTAAATATTGTTAGAGGTAACGATATGAGCTGTTTATTAATAAATGATTGTAGATTGAAAAATGCATCAATAAAAATAGATTTTATAAATGGAGAGCCAAAATTATCTCTTGTAAAAAGAGGCGAGAAGGACGTGCCAATTGCTATAAATGATATTGAGGCCAATGATGATGTCGATATAAATGCTATATTAAATTCTATCACAATTAATGTTCATGATATAGAAAGAAGTACAAATATGAAATTTGAAAAGATTGCAACAGAATTAAAGGGGAAGGATAGGGGGGAAGTTGAAGGTGCTGCAATGACACGTGAAGATGTTCAAGGAAATACAGAATCAACAGATGAAGCAATCAAAAAGGCAATGAAGAATGTCAAGAAAGATCTAATACAGGTTCGGGAATAGGAGGATAGGGTAATCACAACCCTATTAACCTATTAATTTTACTAAGATTATTTGCTGCAATTATCTTGGCCCTATTTTTACCATCTATTAAAATATCATTAATATAATCAAGATTATTCTCAAGATTGGAAATATTATTTTGAATAATTTGTAATTTAGAGATTAAATTTTCAGCCAAATCTTTTTTAAAATCACCAAAGCCGCAATTGGCATATTTTTGGGCAATTTGTTCTGGTTGTTGATTGGTGGCAAAGGAAAAAATATTCAGTAAATTATAAATTTCTGGGCGATTTTTATCATAAGAAACTCCCATTATATCATCTGTTTTGGCCTTTTTGATCTTTTTTTCAATTAATTTTGGCTCATCATTAATATTGATTCTTGTTAAGTCACTTGGATCAGATTTACTCATTTTTTTATTACCATCCTGTAGGGACATAATTTTGGTAAAATTACCAGCAATTAGAGGTTCGGGGATGGTAAAAAAATCTTTTTTGTAATTTTCATTAAAAGAAATTGCTAAATCACGAGTTAATTCCAAATGTTGCTTTTGATCTTTACCAGTTGGTACAAGGTCAGTTTGATATAATAAAATATCCGCTGCCATTAAAATAGGGTAAGAAAATAGCCCTAAATTATTATTTTTATCACCTGCCTTATCCTTATATTGTGTCATGCGGGAAAGCCAGCCCATGGGGGTCATGGTACCAAGTAGCCAAGCTAACTGGGCATGAGCTGAGACTTGACTTTGAATAAAGATAATGGCTTTTTTAGGATCAATACCAAAAGCCAAATAATTAATTGCTAAATTTTGGATATTTTGTTGCAGTAATTTTGGATCTTGTTTAATGGTAATAGAATGTAAATCCATAATACCAAAAATACAATCATGCTCATTTTGTAATTTTAACCAATTATGGGCAGAACCAAGATAATTACCAAGATGTAAATTGCCAGTTGGCTGTATGCCTGAAAAAACTCTTTTCATTATAATGATGATTATTTATAAAAATTATAGGTTAATAGTAATATCTCTAAAAATCGACATATTTTTGGCACAGGGGTAAAAAGCAATCAAGGTGCTTTTTCAAGGGTAGTTTTGGAGTGAGTCTGTGAAAAACTCCCCTTGAAATAAAATATTATTTATAATATTTTATGGACATAGGGGTAAAAAGCAATCAAGGCGCTTTTTTGTCTCAAGACACCGAAGGTGGCTTGGTGGGGTACGCGGTGCTACAACACACAAAACCAATTCAGTTAATTTCCTATTACAAACATCACTCATTAATTTATGAAAATAATAGAAAAAAACTTATTTACCAAGAATTTTTTGCCATGCGATAAGCGTCAGATTGATTTTTTGATTTTACATAATATTGCAGCGCAAAATATTGATGAGGCTATTAATTTATTGCATTTTAATGAGGTTAGTTCTCATTATATTATTGATATTAATGGTGATATTTATATTTTGGTGGCAGAATGTGATATTGCCTTTCATGCAGGAATTAGCTATTGGAACGGTATTGATGGTTTGAATAAGAGCTCTATTGGAATTGAGTTTTTTAATCCTGATCCTGATAATTTAGATTTTACAGAAGAGCAAATGCAATCAGGGATTAAACTATGCGCTGATATTAAAAAAAGATATAATATTAAGAATCAAAATATTATTGGTCATTTAGATATTGCATATTTTAATGAGGAAGGAAAAAGAGGTTATTTAGGTCGTAAAAATGATCCATCTTTTAGATTTGATTGGCAAAAATTTTATGATAATAATATTGGTCAAAAATTAGATGCTGATATATTTAATTTGATAGAAAAATTAGATGATATTATCTTATTAAAGCAAAAATTATCACAATATGGCTATAAAATTAATAAAATAGATGATAATTTAGATGGACAATTAAGGAGTGTCATTGATATTATTGGATATAAGTATATTCAAGATCATAAAAATTAAGTTAAGAAAAATAATGAAAATAGAAATTTTTCAAGATACAAAAAATGCCATGCAATCTGGCACTAAAAAAAGAAAATATTGGTTTTTAAAAATTATTTCTGACAATAATCTTAAAAATAGCAATAAGGCGTCATTGCAAGGTTGGGATTCTTCTGATAATATGTTTGATCAATTAAAGATTAAATTTCATGATAAGGCAGAAGCTGTTAGATATGCCATTGATAATGGTTATGAATATATAATTCGTAAATCAAATAATAGCAAAATCAGAAAAAAATCTTATCAAGCTAATTTTACTGATCCAATAGTTTAATTTTTGCGGTCGTGGCGGAATTGGTAGACGCGCAGCGTTGAGGTCGCTGTGAGATATTTTTCTCGTGGAAGTTCAAATCTTCTCGACCGTACCATTATG